>NZ_RAVY01000148.1:0-24262 GCF_003611625.1 Corallococcus sp. CA054B | reverse complement strand
GCCCCCGCCGCCCCAGGGTGCCCTCCAGGTCCAGGGCCGCGTCGTCGACCTCCAGGGGCAGCCCGTCGCCGGCATCGAGGTCTCCGCCTCCGTCCCCCTGCCCGGAGAGACGCTGACGGAGCTGCCGTGTGACACGGACGAGCCCGACGTGTCCCTGGCCTCGGAGGAATGCTTCTTGTCCCCCGCCAACCTCTGGGTCCGGGAGCTGGTGGAGGCCCACCGGGGAGGTGCCTTCGTCCTGTCGCGCACCACCTCCGCGCAGGACGGCACCTTCACCCTGGAGGGCCTGCCCCAGGGGACGGTCACCCTCTGGGCCCTGGGCGCCCAGGGCGCGGGGCTGCTGGAGGACGTCACCTCCGGCACCCGGGACGTGACGCTGGAGCTCGAAGCCAGCCAGCCGCTCACGGGCCGCGTGGTGGACGAGGACGGCGCCCCGCTCTCCCAGGTCCAGGTGACCGTGGTGCACCTGGGCACGGCGCGCTTCTTCGACACAAGGACCGGCGCGGACGGCCGCTTCTCCGTGGGCCCCCTGCCCGACGACGACACCTATGGCCTGCTCGCCGCCCAGCAGGGACGCATCACCGTGTGGATGCGAGGGGCGACCGTGGGTCCCCTGCCGGAGGACGTGGTGCTGTACACGCCCCGGCGCATGGTGGGCACCGTGGTGGACGGCGAGCACCCTGTCGCCGGCGCCACCGTCACGGTGGCCGACACCGACCTCGTCGCCACCACCGACGCCCAGGGGCGCTTCACCTTCGAAGGCCTGACCCCCGACGAGTACACCCTGGATGCGGAGCAGGGCGGCCTCCAGGCGCACGAGACGGTGGAGGTCACGGAGGACCAGCGCGAGGTCCAGGTGACGCTGCGCCTGGGCACCGTCTTCTACGTGGAGGCCACCGTGCGCGACACCGCCGGCAAACCCGTGGCCCAAGCGGAGGTGAGCGCCGCCCTTCCCCGTGAGAGCGACGAGTACCTCGACCCCCGCCGCTTCAAGCCGCTGGGCACCACCGACGCGGAGGGCCGCGTGCGCCTGGGCCCGCTCCGGGCACGCGACTACACCTTCCAGGTGGAGGCGGACCGGATGCTGGACCTCACCGAGACCCGCACCGTCGCCCAGGGCGGCCCCGCGCTGGACTTCGTCCTCTCCCCCGCCATCATCGTGGAGGGAGTCGTCACCGACGCCGCGGGTCAGCCGGTGGTGGACGCCTCCCTGTCGCTGCATTCCCCGGACCGCAAGCGCACGGTCAGCGCGCCTCCGCCCGTGTACGCGCGCTCGTTCATCCTGAGGCACCCGTCCTACGAGGCCCCCCTCACCTTCGACGCCACCTCCGACACGGAGGGCCACTTCGCCATCAAGGTGGACCAGCCCCTCTCCGGCACCCTCACCATCGAGGCCGAGGGCTACCTGCCGCGCACGCTCCAGGTCCGCGCCCCCACCTCCGGCCTGAAGCTCACCCTGGACTCGGGCGCCACCGTGCGCGGCACCGTGACGAGCTCGCGCGGCGCGCCCGTCAATGAAGTGGACGTCTCCCTGGAGAGGCAGGAGCCGGAGCGCCCAGAAGGAAAAGAAGACGACGCGTTCAACACCCGCGAGCGCACGACCTTCGCGGGCTCCTCGGGCGAGGACGGCCGCTTCGACATCAAGGGCCTGCCGCCCGGCACCTATGCCGTGTGGATGCGGACCACCACGGGCGGCTTCGAGCGCCACCTGCCCGACCGCGTGGTGCTGCGCGGCTCGGAAACCGTGGAGCTGGCGCTGCGCCTGGACATGGACGGCCAGGTGGGCGGCATCGTCGTGGACGCGGAGGGCCGGCCCCTGGCGGACGTCACCGTGGAGGCCACCGCGAAGGCGGAGGAAGACAGCAACGGCCGCGGGTACTCTCCCCTCTCCGCCACGACAGGCCCGGATGGCCGCTTCGTCCTGGAGCCGCTGGCGCGCGACTGGGACTACGAGCTGACGGCGGCGAAGCCGGGCTACGCGCTGCCCAAGCCGCCCAGGAAGGAGCACCCCGACGAGGGCCCGGACGACGAGACCTTCGAACAGCTGAGAGCGAGGCACAAGCGATGGCTGGAGGAGCGGGAGGGGCCCAAGCTCATGGCCCGCGCGGGGAACATGGACGTGCGCATCGCCCTCGCCTTCCAGGGCCGCATCACCGGCCGGCTGGCGAAGAAGGACGGCACGCCCATCACCCGCTTCACCGTGAACGAAGAGGCGGTGCGCGACCCGAAGGGCGCCTTCACCGTCTTCGTGGAAGAGCCCGGCCCCCAGCACCTCACCTTCGAGGCGCCGGGCCACGCCCTCACCCAGCGCGACGTGGACGTCCCCGCCGGCCGGGACGTGGACCTGGGCACGGTGCGCATGGAAGAGGGCCACATCATCAAGGGCCGCGTGGTGGATGACGCCACCGGCGCCCCGCTGGCCGGCGTGTCCATCTCCCTGTCGCTGCCGGCGAAGGACGCCGCCAACGCGGAGCAGGCCAGCGCCTTCGCGGACGTCGACACCGGCCCGGACGGCACCTTCCAACTGCCCGCCGTGGAATCCCGGCCCTACCTGCTCACCGCGCAGGAGGAGGAACACGCGTTGCTCGAGCGCATCGTCGGCCCCAACGAGGACACGCTCGAGCTGCGCCTGCCCATCTCCACCCGCCTGGAGGTCACGGCGCGGGACGCACAGGGCCAGCCGGCGGCGATCTTCCTGGCGGCCGTCCCGAAGGCGAACCCGGAGGAGGAGCTCACCGCCCCGGCGAGCGACGGCGTGGCCCTGTTCCGCGACCTGGCCCCGGGCGACTACCTGGTGAAGATCGCGGGCGGAAACACCGGCAGGGCCGTGCCTCGCGTCGTGCGCGTGGAGCCCCATCGCGTCAACCGGGTGGACCTGCCGCTGTCGACGGCGGGGCTCAAGCTGAAGCTGCGCTGGAGCGAGCGCGGCAGGCAGGGCACCTCCTACCTCCTCCCCGGCCGGGTCCCCGCGCCACCCGAATCGGCCTCTGCCGCGGAGGTGCGGTGGCTGCGCGAACAGGCGCTCCCGCCGCTGTTTCACAACGCAGGGACCTGGGTGCTCGTCCCTCCTGGTCCGTACACGCTTCTCGTGTTGCAAGAACGCGAGGGACGCTGGCTCTCGTTCCGCGAGGACGTGACGGTGGGCCCGGGCACCATGCAGGACCTGCAGGAGGTGGAGGTGCCCGCGCTCCCGTGGTGAGGCGGGTCCGACATGCCTCGCGGGGCAGGGGAGCTGTGTTAAACCCAGCGTATGACCCCGAGTGACGCGCTGAGCGCAGCAGACCTCGAACGTCTGGCCAGGGCAGAGGCACCGGACCTGGCCGAGTCCGTGCTGGCCTTCCTCGACCAGCCGGACCGCACGTCCGACACGCCGCTGCCGCAGGGCGCGCTGTCCTTCGACGCGCTGAAGCAGCTGCTGGAGCAGGCGCGCGTGAGCGGCGACAAGCCGGGCCGCCGCAAGGGCTCGCATGAGGCGTGGCAGCGCTTCCTCGCGCAGAAGGACGTGCCGCTGCCGCCGCGCCTGCTGCTCGCGGACCTGCTGGTGTCCCTCTACGAGAAGAACACCGAGCCCGCGCGGGCCGCCCTCATCACGCTGGTGAAGGAAGCGCCGCTGAAGTTCGGCCTGTGGGCGGGCCTCAAGCGCATCTACAAGCTGTCGGAGGCGCGCCACGACGCGGAGATGTTCGGCGCGCTGGCCTGGCGCTTCGACACCGAGCGCGGCGGACGCCGGCACCGCGAGGTCAGCGGCGGCACCCTCACCTACCTCCAGCGCCGCGCGTGGCGCTTCCTGCGCCACCTGGGCGCGGCCGTCCCGGAGCTCTACCCGCAGTTCGCGGTGGAGGTGCTGCGGCACTACGACCTGGACACCACGTGGGCGCAGTGCTGGGTGGCGCACCACATCTGGGCGCACAACAGCAAGAACTACGGCGCGTCGCGCTTCCCCATCCAGCCTCCTGGCGACATGGTGAAGCAGCGCATGTATCCGGACGCGTGGAAGCGCTCGCCGGACGCGCTGATGCGCCTCTTGGACACGTGCCAGTCGGATCCGGCCGCGAAGTTCGCCATCCAGGGCCTGCGCAAGGACTTCCCGGAGGCGCTGCGCAAGGTGACGCCCGCGTGGCTGGACCGCCTGGCGCGCCGGCCGCTGGGCAGCGCGCACGACTTCCTGGTGGAGACGCTCCAGGGCTCGCCGGACTTCCACCAGGGCAAGCTGCGCGCGGCCGGGCTGCATGAGGCGGTGCTCGCGCTGCTCTTCTCCCCCAGCGACAAGGCGCGCGCCTACGCCATCGAGTACGCGCGCGGCCACGCGCAGGACCTGGCCGCGGACCGGCTGGCGGACCTGGTGGAGGAGGGCGCGGACGACGTGCAGAAGTTCGCCGCCGCCGCACTGGAGAAGCACAAGCCGCGCGACCTCGGCCTGCCGCTGTTGGGCCGGCTGCTCAACTCCAAGCCCACCGCGGCGTTCGCGGCGAAGTCGCTGGAGCAGTCCTTCGACCGCGCGGAACTCACCCACGACTTCCTGCGCGAGATGCTCTGGGGCAAGCAGGAGCAGCTCAACTGGGCGAAGAACTACGTCTCCGCGAAGTACGCGGCCGGGGAGATGCCGGCGGACTTCTGGAAGGTGGCGCTGACGGAGGCGAAGCAGCGCTCGTCGCGCCAGCGCATCGTGGAGGACACGGCGATGAAGGCCCTGTCCACCTACAAGCCGGCGGACATCGGGCCGGAGTGGCTGCTGGACCTGGTGGCGCACCCGCGCCTGGGCCGTCAGGCGGCGCAGTGGCTCACCCGCGCGGACAGCCTGCCGGGCCTGGATGTGGAGCGCGTGAAGGCGCTCGTCTTCAACGGCAAGTTCCGGAGCACGGCGCTGGAGCTCCTGGGCAACCGCAAGCTCTTCACCGCGCGGCAGCTCACGGTGCCCTGGCTGCTGGCGCTGGCGCGCCGGGCCGACCCGCAGCTGCATGACTTCGCGCACCGTTACCTGCTGGCGAACGTGGTGCCCGCGGACTTCAGCGACACGGGCGACGCGGACGCGGGCCTGGAGCGCCTGTTCGACCTGGCGCTGGGCGCGAAGCAGCCGCCGCCGGTGCGCGCGTTCGCGCAGACGTACCTGCGCTGCCACCACCCGGGCATCGGGCCGGAGCAGCCGGAGTCCAAGTCCTACGAGCTGCGCCCCCGCGCGCCGCGCAAGGCGTACTCGGCGGAGCGGCTGTGGCCGGCCCTGTTCGACGCGCGCGACGACGTGCGCCGCTTCGCGCTGACCATCGCCCGCTCGGAGCTGCGCGCGTGGGGCTATCACACGCGCGTGTACGAGCTGGCGGACTCGGACGCGAAGGAGATCCGCAACCTGGCCTACGACGCCCTGCTCAACGCGGGCGAGCCGGGCGCGGACGCGCGCCACACGCTCCAGCCGGAGGAGCTGGACGCGGGCAAGGTGTTCGCGCTCACGGAGTCCACCAAGCGCAGCACGCGCGAAGTGGCCGTGGAGCTCATCCGCCGGCACTACGCGCGGCTGGGCGGCGCGGAGCGGCTGTCCGGCCTGATGCAGAGCGCGGACCGCGAGGTGGGCCTGTTCGCGGTGCGGCTGCTCTGGGAGAAGCACCGTCCGCTGCACCTGCCGGAGGGCTGGAAGCCCGCGGGCGGAGGCAAGGACGAGCGCGAGGCGGGTGGCACCACGCGCTTCAGTGACGTGGAGGCGCTGCGCACGTTCCTGCGGCGCATGATGTTCGGCCTGCCGCCCGGGCGCGCGAAGGAAGCGCGTGAGGGCGACGTGCAGCGCCGGCTGTCCGCGAGCGTGGCCAAGCGCCGCGTGGTGGAGCTGGTGCGGGACCTGGGCCTGGAAGACGAGAGCTTCGCGCGAGTGGTGGCGCCCGTGCTGGGCGAGTTCACCGGCTCCGTGGCGAAGGGCGAGTGGCAGAGCTGCCTAGCCTCGCTGGTGCAACTGCGTGCGGCACACCCGGGCGTGCAGCTCGGCGGCATCTAGGACAACGACACCATGGCCAACCTCTCCATCGGCAACATCGAGAAGGTCCGTGCGCTGGCGGCCAATGCGCGCCTGCTCATCGTGGGCGGCACCCGCGCCGCCGCCGACAGCCGCCTCACCGCGTACGATGCGGCATCCAACAAGGTCCTGTGGACTTCGCCCCTGCCCGCGCACGTGCTGGGCGTGGCGCTTTCCGGCGAGCAGTTCGCCGCGGCGGGCGCGGACGGCACCGTGCGCTTCGGGTCGCTCGCCGACGGCACCGTGAAGTTCCAGCTCCACGACGCGCACCCCGGAGGCTGCACCGCGGTGGCGGCCAGCCCGGACGGCAAGGTGCTCTACACGGCCGGCGTGGACGGCTTCGTGCGCGCGTGGGACTGGGACAGCACGAAGAAGCTCAAGGAGTGGAGCGCGTCCTCGCAGCCGCTGCGCGCGGTGGCGGTGGACCCCACGCACACGTACGTGGCCTGCGCGGGCGATGACAGCGTGGTGCGCTCGTTCACGGTGGCGACAGGCGCGCGCCGGGACATGCCGGGCCACGAGGGCGCGGTGCGGGCGCTGGCCTTCACGCCTCGCGACGGGCGGCTCGTCTCCGCGGGTGACGACGGCAAGCTGCGCATCGGCTACCTGGTCGGCGCGGTGGAGTTCGAGGTCCGCGGCGACAAGGACAGCGGCCACGCGGGCTCCGTGCTGGGGCTGGTGTTCCCGCCCACGCCGCAGGCGGAAGCGGGCCAGGACCCTGCGGAGCGCATCGCGTCCGTGGGCAGCGACGGCAAGCTGAAGGTCTGGCGCCTGGATGAGCGCCGCAAGCCGCGCACCTTCGAGCTGGGCAGCAAGGCCCTGAACGCGGTGGCCTTCGCGCCCCCGGCGAACCCCCGTCAGGCGAAGCAGCTGCTGGGCTACCTCTTCGTGGCCGGCGAGGACCGCCGCGTCACCCGCATCACGCTGGGCACGGACGGCAAGCCCACGGATGAGACGACGGCCTACGGCCACGGCTTCGACGTCTTCAACGAGGCGCTGAAGGCCGCCCTCCCCCGCCGCGAGGCCGCGGTGAAGGAGGCGGTGGCCCTGCTGGAGCCGGAGGCGCTGGACTTCGTCCTGGGCGTGCTGTCCTCGGACAAGGACGTCGCGGCGCGCCGGCTGGCGGCCACGGAGCTGGGCAACCACGGCCGCACCGCCGCGCGGCCGAAGCTGCGCGAGCGCCTCAACGACGACGACAAGACGGTGCGCGCCGCGGCGCTGGACGCGCTGGTGAAGCTGGAGACGGAGTCGCCTCTGGCGGCGCCCCGCGTGGCGCTGGACTCGCGCTTCGTGGACACGCGCGTGCAGGGCCTGCGCCTCTTGGCGAAGCAGGGCAGCGTGTCGCCGCTGGTGCCGGGGCTCATCGCCAGCAAGCTGCCGGACACGAACGCGGAGGTGGGCACCGCCGCGCTGGACGCGCTCACCACCGTGTCGCCCAAGGGCAGCACGGAGCCGCTGAAGCTCGCCTTCGAGCGCGGCCCCGCGGCCCTCAAGGTGGAGGTGCTGCTGCGCGCGTCCGTGGCGGGCCTGCTGGGC
This sequence comes from Corallococcus sp. CA054B, assembly GCF_003611625.1. Classification (NCBI taxonomy): domain Bacteria; kingdom Pseudomonadati; phylum Myxococcota; class Myxococcia; order Myxococcales; family Myxococcaceae; genus Corallococcus; species Corallococcus sp. CA054B. The sequence goes on along the minus strand of NZ_RAVY01000148.1, from coordinate 16,728 downwards.
GACCCGCGCCTGCAGCCGCTGGTGGCGCGCGCGCTGGACGACGCGGACCGGGACGTGCGCCGCGTGGCCTTCGCGGTGCGCGTGCTGGAGCGCCGCGCGCTGGCCGCCACGCTGGAGGCGAAGGACGAGGAATTCGCGCGCACGGTGCGGGAAGTGACCCGCATGCTGACCCTCCAGGCGAAGCGCGCGGCCGGGGATACCGAGGCGAAGTTCAACACCGACGCGGAGCTGGCCGCCTCGCGCGAGCAGCTCTTCGGCAAGACGCCCGCCGGCACCGCGCTGACGGAGGCGGACCTGGAGCCGCTGCTCGCCGCCATGGCGTGCCGCATGCCGGACACCGCCGTGCGTGGCGCGCGAGTGCTGGCGCAACTGGGAGATGGCCGCGCCCTGGGCGCCCTGCTCCAGCTGTCGCGCGAGGACGACGCCGCCATCCGCCGTGAGACGGCCACCGCGCTCCAGGCGTTGCAGGATCCGCGCGCCCGCGAGCGGCTGGTGTGGATGCTGGACGACGCGGACGGAGACGTGCGCGCCGCGGCGCTGACGGCCGTGGTGGCGCTGGACGCGGACGCGCCGCTGTCCGCCGCGGAGGCCGCGCTGCGCTCCGGTCACGAGGACGTGCGCGTGCGCGGCCTGGACCGGCTGGTGAAGCTGGGCGCCAAGGCGGAGGGCGCGGAAGGGCTGCTGGGCGACGCGCTGGAGGACGAGTCCGCCAAGGTGCGCGGCGAGGCCTTCCGCACGCTGTGGGCCTGGAACGACAAGGAGCCGGTGAAGGCGCTGGACCGCGCGCTGGCGGGCCGCTTCCCGGACCTGCGCACCCGCGCGGTGGAGGTGCTCGCGCAGAAGGGCACCGACGACTGGGCGCTGGAGCGGCTGAAGAAGTCCGTGGAGGACCGCGACGCGAGCGTCGCCACCGCCGCCTACGAGGCGTGGGTGAAGCTGGCCGGCAAGGAGAAGGCGGAGCCGCACCTGGCCGCGCTCAACACCACGCACCCGGCCCTGCGCGAGAAGGCCGCCAAGGCCTCCGTGCACGCCCCGGCGGAAGCCATGCGCTCCGCGCTCCTCAAGCGCGTGCAGGACGAGCACCTGGACGTGGCCTTCGCGGCGCTGGAGGCGCTGGACAAGCTCATCCCCAACGAGAACGGGCCGCTGCTCGCGGGCATCGCGGCGTCGGCGCTGCCGGTGCGCGTGCGGGCCTCGGAGCTGCTCGCCCCGCGCGGCGCGGAGGACATCATCGAGCCCATGCGCGCGCTCATCACGGACAAGGACCTGGAGCGGATGTACCCGCCCGCCTTCCTCGTCCCGCTGCGCGTCCGCGCGTCGCGAGCGCTGGCCACGCTGGGCTCGCGGCGCCTGCTGGGCTTCTACGCCACCACGCTCCTGCCTCACGAGGTGTCGGACCTCCAGGAGCAGGGCGCGCGAGGCCTCGCGACTGCCAGCCGCCGGGGCGACGAGGGCGCGCTGCTGGATGCGCTGGGCCACTCGCTGGTGGCGGCGCGTTCGTGGGCGGCGGACGGTCTGGCCCGCCTGGGCGACGTGCGCGCGCTGCCGGTGCTCACCGGAAACCTGCGCCATGAGCACCTGCCCATCCGGCTGGGCGCCATCCTCGCGTTCGCGGCCCTGGGCCACGAGGGCGACGGCGGCCTGCTGCACGGTCTGGAGGACTCCGCGCGCGAAGTGCAGGAGATGGTGTTCGCCATCGTGCTCGCGCGCGACCTGCGCGCCAGCCGCGAGGGTGGACCGCCGGACCTGCTGACGAGCGCGCTGTCCAGCGGCCGTCCTGAGGTGCGCTACGCCGCGGCCCGCGCGCTGGAGCTACGCACGGAGCCGGAGGCCTACCGCGCGCACCTGGTGGAGGTGCTGCTGCCGCCGCGTCCGGAGAAGGCCGGCGACATGAAGGACTGGCCCGCGGAGGAAGAGCGGGCGAAGCGCGTGATTGGCCTCGCGGAGGCACTCTCCAGCGGTCAGCCGGAGCAGCGCTACGCGGCGGCGCAGGTCCTGCTGCTGCGCAACAAGCCGCTGGACTACTTCCGTGAGGCGCAGAAGGTCGCGCGCCCCAGCTCGCTCCAGGCCCCCTGGAAGCCAGAGACGGCCGAGGGCGCCGCGCACGTCATCCAGCCCTCCACGCCGGAGAAGCAGGGCACGGCCTCCGCCACGGGCAAGAGCTGGCTGCGCCGCCTCTTCTCCGCGGTGAAGCCGGCGGAAGGCACGGGCACCGGGACGCCGAAGGACGCGACGCAGGCGGAGCGTCAGCACCTGCGCCGCCTCGCCTTCGGCGCCTACGTGGGCCTGCTGCGTCAGGTGACCGCGGGTGATGAGGAAGGCCACCGCGTCCGCCGCGACGCCGTGGACCGCGTGGTGAAGCTCACGCAGGAAGGCTACGCGGGCACGTCCGCCGCGGTGGCCGCCCTGCTGCGCGCGCTGGAGGATCCGCACCAGCTCGTGCGCCGGGCCGCGCTCGCGGGCCTCAAGGAGCTGTACCCCGCCGGCAGCGACGAGCCGCTGGCGCTGGCCCTGGCCTCGCTGTCGCCGGACGTGGCGCGCGCCGCGCTGGAGGAACTGGCGGAGCGCGGTGACAAGGCCCGTCCGCGAGTGGCCGCGGCGCTCAACTCGCCGCTGCCGGAGGTGCGCAAGTCCGCCTTCGAGCTGCTGGAGAAGCTGAGCCCGCCGGGCAGCCTGGATCCGCTCCTGGCCGCGCTGGGCAGCGAGCACGCGGACCTGCGCGTGGGCGTGATTGAGCGGCTCGCGGGCGCCAACGACCCGCGCGTCACGGAGGCCCTCGGCCGCGCGATGGGCAGCGAGCACGAGGACCTGCGGCTGCGCGCCGCGGAGCTGCTCGCGTTCCGGGGCGACGACCGGGCCGTGGAGGTGCTGGGCACCTTCCTGCGTTCGGAGACGTCCGCCGTGGCCCGCCGCGCACAGGAGGCCCTGGCGCGACTGGGGACCTCCGCCGCCGTGGCCGCGCTCGCCGCGCGCCTGACGGTGGCCACGGAGATTCCGGAGCGCACCCGGCTGGTGGCCGCGCTGGGCCGCACCCACCGCGCGGACGCGCTGGACGTGCTCGCGCGCCAGAGCGTGGAGGACGAAGCCCCGTCCGTGCGCCTCGCCTGCGTGACGGCGGCCATGCAGCTCACCTGGCCGGCGGAGCAGGAGAAGCTCAAGGAGCACGAGCGCGAGCTGAAGAAGCGCGACGCGGCGCTCGCGGTGCGCTTCCTGCGCGTGGCGGTGAAGAGCCAGGACCCGGAGGTCCGCAAGGCCGCCGCCCGCGAGCTGGAGCACGGCAAGAGCGAGGGCCAGGACGCGCTGCTCGTCCAGCTCTTCAACGACCGCGACGTCACCGTGCGCGCGGCGGCCGTGGAGCACTACTCGAAGCGCGTGGTGGAAGAGGGCGCGGCGGTGGAGCCGCTGGAGGAGATCCTCCGCGCCGGGGCCCGCGAGCTGATGCTGCCCGCGGCGGAAGGCGTCGCGCACCAGCGCCGCGCCAGCGCCCTGCGTCCCCTTCTCCTGTACGCGCGCGCCGGTGAGCCGCACGAGCGAGGCCGCGCCCTGCTCGCGCTGGGCACCCTGGGCGACGTGCGCGCCCTCTCCGAGCTGGAGACGGTGGCCGGCGGAGGCACGCCGGACGCCCCGGCGGAAGAGGACATGGTGTTCGCCGCCATCGAGGCACTCGGCCGGCTCGCGAACCGGATGCCCGACGGCGAGGACCGCCGCCGCATCGAGGAGAAGGTGGAAGCCGCGGCCACGGACGGCGCCGCCTTCCAGCGCCAGGAAGCCGGCGTGCGCGGCCTGCGCGCCCTGGGTGGAGAGCGCGCCCGGGTGAAGCTGGAGGCGCTGCTCGCCGACGGTGAGACGGACGACGACGTGCGCCGCACGGTCGCGGAGGAGCTCGGCAAGTTCGGAGACCCGGCCGCCGAGGCCGCCCTGGCCGCCGCGCTGAACGAGGAGGACGACGACCTGCGCGCCGCCGCGCGCAAGGCGCTGGACGTCCTCTTCCCCAAGGAGCGCACGCGGGTGGAGTTCCTCGCCGTGCAGAGCGAGCACGAGGACATCTCCGAGCCCGCCGCCACGTACCTCGCGAGCGAAGGCGACCCGGCGCTGCTCGTGCCCCGTCTGGCCACGCTGGACAACGTGGAACTGCGCCTCCGCCTGCGTCGCGGCCTCGCCCGCCGTGGCGCGCTGCCCGTGCCGGAGGTCATCGCCCTGTTCGGCCACGACAAGCCGGAGGCCCGCGAAGAGGCCGCCCGGCTCGTGGGCACCTGGACGGGTGACGCGCGCGAAGCCGGCGCCGTGGACACCGCCGGACTGACCCGCGCGCTGGTGGCCGCCGAACGGCGCACCGCCACCGCGTGGGCCACCGCGCAGCCTCCGAAGAAGGAGCCGCTGGCCGCCGCCTGGGAGCGCCTGCTCTGGGCGGGCTCACGGCTGGGCGCGAAGGAGCTGGTGGCGACGTCCGCCGAAATCCTCCGCAAGGGTGAGGCCCAGGCCCCCGCCGCCGTGCGCCAGGAAGCGGCGCGCGTGCTGGGGCGGCTGAAGGCCACGAGCGAGGCGCAGGCCCTGAGAGGCGCGCTCGGTGACCCGGACGCCGCCGTGCGTGCCGCCGCCGCGTCGGTGCTGGCCGCGCTGGTGCCGGAGCAGTCCTCGGCCTGGGCGCTGGAGGTGAAGCCCTTCGACCCGGTGGCCCTGGGCCCCACGGGCGCGAAGGTGGCCGCGTCCGCGCTCACGGGCAGCGAAGGCCGCCGGCTCGCGGTCCCCGCGCTGCTGGCGAAGAGGGACCTGGAGCCGCTCAAGTCCGTGGCCGCCGACCCGAAGGCGGAGGTGAAGCAGGACGCCTGGGCCGCGCTGGGACGCCTGGGCGGAGACGAGGCCGCGGCGCTGCTGAAGACGGCGGCGTTCGACAAGTCGCAGTCGGTGGAGCTGCGCAAGGCGGCCTACCGCGCCCACAAACGTGCACGCCGGGCCGCTGAGCGCGCCCGGAAGGAAGGTCAACCGTCGTGAGCACCGCAACCGCACGTCATCCCGTCGCGCTGAGCTACGCCGCGCAGAGCGACGTGGTCGTCACGCCGGATGCCTCGCGCGTGCAGCTGGCCCTGGAGGGCTCGCGAGGCACCGTGGGCGTCAGTGGCCAGGTGAAGGACCCCACCCTCTTCCGCGACGCGCTGGCCGCCGCCTTCGCGGTGCTCTCCAGCGACCTGCGCTACCGGGGCCGCGACCGCACCGCGTACCTCGCGTACCTGATGAAGCAGGGCAAGCGCGCCAGCGCTCAAATCTGGGAAGCGCAGAAGGCCTTCCTCGACAACGCGCTGGAGGGCGAGGAGAAGAAGGACGCCGTCCTGGACCCCGTCCTCACGGTGGATCCGGATCAGGTCTCGCTGGAGGTCTTCTCCCGCGACGAGAGCGCCTACGCGCGCCTCGCCTTCGACAACAGCCTCTTCGACAAGCGACAGGCCGCGCACGGCTCCACGTTCCTGGACGTGCCGCAGGACCTGCCCGCCCGGCTGGACCGCCTGCGCGCCTACGCCCCGGTGGTGCTGGAGGCCCACGTCGCCCCCACCGCGAAGGCCGCGCCCGCCACGGAGCCCCGAACCCCGCGCACGGTGGAAGTGCCGCACGCGTGGCTGCGAGGCTTCCTCCAGGTGCAGTCCGCCGCGACGCTGCCGGCCACCACCTGCTCCATCGCGCCCATCGACCTGTACAACCTGCTCTTCGCGCTGCGCACCCGCCGCTCGAAGAAGGCGCCCCGCGCGCTGCGCTTCGAGCTGGTCCCGGGCGCCCCGCCCCGGCTGGTGCTGGAGCCCTGGGAGCAGGTGCTGGAGTGCCACGGCGGCGTGTACACGGGCGCAGCGCCCGCGGTGGTGCGCACCTTCGGCCGTCAGCGCCTCGCCGCGCTCGCGCGCCTGTTGCCCCACGCGAAGAGCGTGCACGTGCAGCTCTTGGGTCCGGGCCTGCCGGTGTTCTGGGTCATCGACCTGGGCGCGGCCACGCTGACGCTGGGGCTCACCGGCTGGACGGAGAGCGGCTGGTCCAGCGCCGCCGCCTTCGACGCGCTGATGCCGCGCGACGTCTCGGAAGGCCTGGCGGAGCAGCTGCGTAACCGCCTGCGCAAGGACGGGCCCCTCGCCTTCGAAGTGCTGGCGAAGGACGCGGGAGCGCCGAAGGATCAGGTGCGCGCCGCGCTCCAACTCGAGTGCCTGCGAGGCCGCGTCCTCTTCGACGTGTCCCGCGGCACCTACCGCCCGCGCGAGCTGATGCCCACCCCGGTGGACGAGGCCGCGCTGCGCTACGGCAACGAGCGCGAAGCGCGCGCCCACCGCCTGCTCGGCGACGGCGGCCCGGGCTCCCCAGGCTCCGGAGAAGTGAAGCTCACCCAAGTGCACGACCTGGTCGGCGAGGGCACGCGCATCCAGGGAGAGGTTGTGGACCGCGAGGCGGTGCGCAGCTTCTTCCCCAGCTTCACCATGGACCTGGAGGGCCGCGTGAAGGACGCGAGCTGCGGCTGCCCGCACTTCCGCCGCTCCGGTCTGCGCGAAGGTCCCTGCGAACACATGCTCGCGCTGCGTCTGGCGTACGCCCGCCGCCGCGCCGAGGAAGAAGCGCTCCGTCAGACGCCGGAGGGCCGCAAGCTCATCCGCGCGGAGACGCGCGCGTACGTGCGCCGCGACCCGGCCACGGGACTGGAGCAGGTGTATCGCGTGTCGCTCGACGGCAAGGTGGTGGCCCTCACGTGGGGCCCTCGCCTGGGCGACTCGCGTCACCAGCGACTTTGGTTCGACACGGACACGGAAGCCCGGACGGCGTACTTCAGCCGTTTGGAGAAATTGACCGCGGACGGCTACATCGACGCGGCCTCGACTCTGGTGTAAACACTCACTCAACGGCCCGGCCGCCGACGGGGCGGCCGGAAGGATGGTGGCGCCGGACGAAAACCGAATAGCGAGTGGTCGAGAGAGGTCTGGACCGCATCAGCCTTAACGCCTCGAGCGTAGGAACGGCGTTGCGCCGTTCTGGTTGAAATGCTGGACACTCTCCGCAAGGTAGCCTGTTCTTGGCTCTCTCCCTCCCGAGCACTACCGTCGGGGCGGGAAGCGGAACCAACGACGCAGCCGCCGTTTTCCCACCCCGACGGTAGTGCTCGGGAGGGGAGAGCCGGTGAGGCTACCGTGCCCCAGGTGAGCTGGTGGTGCCTTCCTGGCCTCCCTCGACCGCTCGAGTTCGTCTCCGTCGCCCCTCCCTGAGCCGCCGCGCCCGTCGAAGGTAACTCGATGACCGCCAAGCTGGAGTCGTTCGTCCCCGCCGCCCCGCCGCAGGCTGCTCCTGAAGTCACGCCCGCTGCCTCCCCCAACACCATCGCGAAGCGCGAGGCCGCCAAGGCCGCGCACGACGCCCTCATCACGCGCTGGAAGGCCATCACCGAGGCCGGCGGCGCGGACGAATGGGTGCACGCCCAGCTCGTCGCGAAGGGCGCGCTCGCGGACGAGGTGGACTTCTCCTCGCTGAAGGAGAAGGAGAAGACGGCCTGGAAGGAGAAGAAGAAGGCCGAAGCGGTGGAGCGCCGCGCGCTGGAGCGCCAGGCCCACGAAGCGTGGAAGGCCACGCACGTGAACCACCTGGGCGTGGGCATCCACTGGAGCGAAGCCGGCCTGCCGGACAAGTTCGACCTGGAGCACCGCGAGGAGCGCGCGCGCCAGAACGGCCTGCCCACGCTGAACAACGCGGAGGACCTGGCCAAGGCGCTGGGCCTGAGCGTGTCCAAGCTGCGCGGCTTCGCGTTCCACCGTGACGTGGACACGGGCTCCAACTACGTGACGTGGAGCATCCCCAAGCGCACGGGCGGCGAGCGCACCATCACCTCGCCCAAGCCGGAGCTGAAGGAAGCGCAGCGCTGGGTGCTCTCCAACGTCGTGGAGCGGCTGCCGGTGCACGGCGCGGCGCACGGCTTCGTGGCGGGGCGCTCCATCCTCACCAACGCGCTGGCGCACCAGGGCGCGGATGTGCTGGTGAAGGTGGACCTGAAGGACTTCTTCCCCTCGGTGAACTGGCGCCGGGTGAAGGGCCTCTTGCGCAAGGGCGGCCTGCCGGAGAACACGTCCACGCTGCTGGCGCTGATGTCCACGGAAGCGCCTCGCGAGCGCATGTCCTTCCGGGGCAAGACGCTGCATGTGGCGAAGGGGCCGCGAGCCCTCCCGCAGGGAGCCCCCACCTCACCGGGCATCACCAACGCGCTGTGCCTGCGCCTGGACAAGCGTCTGTCGGCGCTGTCGCGCAAGCTGGGCTTCACCTACACGCGCTACGCGGACGACCTGACCTTCTCCTGGACGAAGGCGAAGGCGCCCAAGGCCCGCCGCGCGCAGGGAGCGCCGGTGGCGGTGCTGCTCGCGCGAGTGAAGGACGTGGTGGAGGCGGAAGGCTTCACGGTCCACCCGGACAAGACGCGGGTCGCCCGCAGGGGCAGCCGTCAGCGCGTCACGGGGCTCGTGATCAACGAGGCCAGGGAAGGCACGCCCGCCGCCCGAGTCCCTCGCGACGTGGTGCGCCGCCTGCGCGCGGCCATCCACAACCGCCTGAAGGGCAAGCCGGGCCGCGAAGGCGAGTCGCTCGAGCAGCTCAAGGGCATGGCGGCGTTCATCCACATGACGGACCCGGAGAAGGGCCGCATGTACCTGGAGCAGCTCGCGAAGCTCGAAGCCGCCCGGCCCGCCCAGGCGTAGCGAGGGGAACTAGCGGGCCCCCGCCTTCGTCCGCCGTGAAGGCTTCTTTGCCGGAGCCTTCTTCTCCACGGCCGGAGCCGCGGGCTTCTCCACCGAGGGAGCCTCTCCCACCACGGGCTTCAGCGCCGAGTCCGCGAACTCCCGCAGCCGGCGCGGATACTCCGTGGGCGCGGTCGCGGCGAAGTTGCCATGCGAAGCGCCGGGGATGCGCCACGTCTGCGCATACGGCGCGACGTGCGCGAACAGCTCATCCAACAGCGGCTGCCCGGACTCCTCCGTCCCCGCGACGATGAACAGGGGGCGGGGCTTGATGCGGTCCACCGCGTCGATGGTCCGCACCTCGTCCAAGGCAATCCCCCGCCGCCAGAACGGCACCAGCGCCCCCGTCTGGGTGACGGCGCCGAAGCGGCGGAAGTCATACGCCGCCGCCAGCCACAGCGTGTTGAACGGAGACAGCAGCACCACCGCCGCGACCTGAGGGTCCTCCGCCGCGACCTCCGCCACCGCCGCGGAGCCGATGGAGAACCCCAGCGCCCCCACGCGAGCCGGATCCACGTCCGGCTGAGCCCGCACGTAAGCCAACGCCGCGCGCACATCCTGGCGCTCCTTGTCACCCCAGGTGGACGTCTCGCCCCCGCTCTGCCCATGCGCGCGCAGGTCGAACAGCAGCACGCCGTACCCTGCGTCGCGCAGCACGCGAGCCTCCGGCAGCAAATCCATACGGGTCTGTGACAGGCCATGCGCCAGCACCCACGCCGCCTTGTTCCGGGACGGCACGTACCAGCCGCGCAGCTCCACCCCATCATCCGTGCGCAGCGTCACCTCGCGCGCGGAGCTGAAGTCCGCGGGCAGCACCGCGGCCGGCTTCGGATAGTGGAAGTACTGCTCGGAGCGCCACGCCGCGCGGCCACCCAACGCCAGCGCCACCAGCACCAACGGCAACACCAGCACGCCCAGCACCCGCCCCCACCGAATCCGTTTCAACAACCCAGCCATGTCCGCCCCTCTCCGACAGCAAGCGACCCGTCCCCAGGGCGGAAGTCGCCGCCCGAGGCTTGTGTTGGCTCCCGCCAGACATCTAGACCCTATAGGCGCCAATTGGGTCCTGATTTACAATTTAGGCGAACTTTAGCAGCGGCGGCAGATTGACCGTCCGGGTGAGCAGGCATGACGACGTCGAAGACGGTCTACGACGCAGTGGTGGTGGGTTCGGGAGCTTGTGGTGGGTGGGCGGCCAAGCAGCTGACGGAGGCCGGGCTCCAGGTGCTGGTGTTGGAGGCGGGCCGAGGCGCGAACGCGGACCGGGCGCTCCACCTGATGCACCGCGTGAAGCAGAAGCTGGGCTACCGCATCGAGTCGGACGCATCCCGCAAGTCGCGCCAGTCCATCCAGGCCACGAGCTTCGCCTGGCCGTTCCATCCGCATGCGTTCGTGGATGACGTGGACAATCCCTACACCACGCCGGCCGACGCGCCGTTCGCCTGGATCCGCGCGAGGCAGGTAGGCGGGCGGACCAGCGTGAAGGCTCACGGCCGCCAATTCTACCGGCTGTCTGACTTCAACTTCCACGCGGGCAGCCTGGACGGGTTGAGCCCGGACTGGCCGCTGTCGCACGCGGACCTGGCGCCGTCCTACGAAATCGTGGAGCGGTGGATGGGCCTGTACGGCAACTCGGACGGCGTGGACACGCTTCCGGACTCCGTCTTCGCCGGTCCCGCGCCGCTGTCCCCCGGCGAGGTCCGCCTGCGCGAGAAGGTGAAGGCCCGCTGGCCCGACCGCCACGTCGTCGCCCGGCGGACTGCGAACGCGCCGGTGACGCTGCCGGCGGCGCTGAAGACGGGGCGGATGACGCTGCGCTCGCACGCCATCGCCAGCCACATCCTGCACGACCCGAACACGGGCCGGGTGACGGGGGTGTCCTTCATCGACGCGAACTCCGGCACCTCCGAGGAGGTGCGCGCGAAGGTGGTGGTGGTGGCCGCGGGCACCATTGAATCCACGCGGTTGCTGTTGCACTCGCGCAACCGGGCGTTCCCGGACGGTCTGGCGAACAGCTCCGGGCTCGTGGGCAAGCACCTGATGGACCACATGTACCTGCGAGGCATCGAGGCGCGGATGAACCTGCCCGCGCACCTCCACCAGAAGGAGCACGGCTGGGCGTACATCCCCCAGTTCCGCAACGTCACCGAGCGCCACCCGGACTTCGCCCGAGGCTACGGCGTGCAGGTCTTCACCTTCGATGACCAGATGCACATGGTGCCCTTCGGGGAGATGGTCCCGCGCGCGGAGAACCGCGTCACGTTGAGCGCCACGGTGAAGGACCGCTGGGGCATTCCGGCGGCGCACATCGAGTGCCGTCACTCGGACAACGACCTGAAGATGACGGAGGACGCCGTCACGTCCTGTCTGGAGATGCTGGAGGAGGCGGGCTGCACGGTGGAGAAGGTCAACAAGCAGCTCTCCGAGCCGGGCATGGCCATCCACGAGGTGGGCACCGCGCGCATGGGCAAGGACCCGAAGACGTCCGTGCTCAACCCGTTCAACCAGAGCTGGGACGTGCCCAACCTCTACGTCACGGACGGCTCCTGCTTCCCCTCGCAGGGCCCGCAGAACCCCACCCTGACGATGATGGCGCTCACCGTCCGCGCCTGCGCCCACCTGGTGGGCGAGCTCAAGGCCGGCCGCATCTGATTTCCCTCTGAAGTCACGGCGAGGGGCCCGCGGGAACGGGCCCCTTGCACGGCTGGCGCGAATTTATTACCTACCAGTCAGTAACTAACCCTTCGCGCCATGTCCCGTCCCCCACGCGTCACCGACCTGCAGATCGACGAAGCGGCCCGCGCCGTGTTCCTGGCGCAGGGTCCCTCCGCGCCGCTGCAGGACATCGCGAAGCGGCTGGGCATCTCGCAGCCGGCGCTGCTGCACCGGGTGGGCACCAAGGAAGCACTGATGGCGCGAGCCCTCCGCCCCGTCCCGCCCACCGCGCTGGCGCTGCTGGCCCCAGGACCGAAGGACACCGCGTCCATCGAGGCACAGCTCCTGGAAGCGCTCCTGCACCACCGGGACTTCCTGCGCCAGCTGGTGCCCTGGCTGTTCGTGCTGCACTACTCGGTGCTGGGCGGCGCCAGGGCCATGCACCTGGACACGCCGCCTCCTGTCGCGCTGCGAGAGGGACTGACGAAGTGGCTCACCCGGGCGAAGCGAGCCGGAAGGGTGGACCTGGTCGAGCCCCGGATGGCGGCGGAGGCACTCTGTGGAGCGCTGGAGGCCCGCTGCTTCAACGCCCACGTGGGCGGCTCCACCTACGCCCCCGGCGAGGACGAAGCCGTCCTGCGCCAGCTCATCCGGGTGCTGCTGACGCCAGCAGAAGCGCCCGCACGCAAGCCGCGGAAGAGGACCGCCAGATGACGACCGCCACACCCAAGCTGAGCCGCGCCACGGAGGGGCCCTGGCTGACCCTCATCCTGGGGGTGCTCATCGGCTTCGGGCCCCTGTCCATCGACATGTACCTGCCGGCGTTCCCCACCATCGGAGAGTCGCTGCACGCGACCGCGGGCGAGGTCGAGCGCACGCTGGCGACGTTCTTCGCGGGACTCGCCGTGGGGCAGCTCTTCGCGGGTCCGTTGAGTGATCGGTTCGGTCGCACGAAGCCGCTCTACGCGGGCCTGCTGCTCTACGTCCTGGGCAGCATCGGCTGCGCGACCGCGCCATCGGCGGAGCTGTTGGCGGCCTGCCGGTTCGTGCAGGCGCTCGGCGGCTCGGTAGGCATGGTGACGACGAGGGCCGTCGTGAGGGACCTGCACTCGGGAGCAGCGGCGGCGAGGATGATGTCGCGCCTGGTGTTGGTGATGGGCCTGGCCCCCATCCTGGCCCCGCTGCTGGGAGGCTGGGTGCTGCGAGCCGCGGGCTGGCGAGCCATCTTCGCAAGCCACGCGGTCATCGGGCTCATCGCACTTGGAGCAGTCCTCGCCATCCTCCCGGAGACGGCGCCCCCGAGGAACGGAGCCACCCCCTCCAAGCCCTTCCAGACCATGTGGGGCATCACGAAGGCGCCGGACTTCCTGGGGCACGCGTTGGCGGCGGGGCTCGCGCAGGCAGGGATGTTCGCGTACATCGGCGGTTCGCCCCTCGTGTTCATCACGCTGCACGGAGTGAAGCCGGAGCACTTCGGCTGGTTCTTCGGAGTAAACGCCGCCGGGCTGGTGGCGATGTCCCAGATCAATCACTGGCTGCTGTCGCGCTCCTCGCCGGCCCGGGTGTTGAAGCAGGCGGTGCGGGTCGCCACGCTCGCGGGGCTGGCGCTTGTAGCGGTGGCGTCGACAGGCCTTGGTGGGCTGTGGGGCATCGCGCTGTCGCTGTTTGTCTTCGTCTCCAGCCTGGGCGCCATCACCCCCAACGCGACGGCGCTGGCCATGGAGCATCACGCGAAGCAGGCAGGCGTCGCATCAGCGGTGCTGGGAGCGCTGCAGTTCATGCTGGCGGCGGGAGCATCCGCGGCGGTGAGCGCGAGCCACGACGGCACCGCGAGGCCCATGGCACTGGGAGTCGCCATCGCCGCCCTGCTCGCCCTGGGAGCGCTGCGCCTGGCGAAGCGGGCCCCCGCGCAGCGAGAGTAGAACTGGGCACGGTGTCACACAGGTCGGCGAATCCACACGCCCAGCACCACGGCCAGCACGAGAGAGACAGGCCCCAACCAGTCCCCCCAGGCCCCCGCGAGCGAGCTCAGCCGATCCGCCGCCGGCACACGCATCACGGTGCCAGCGCGCTGGTTGTCCTCCAGCTCGGAGGTCCACGTCCCCGCAGGATCGATGAACGCGGAGATACCTGAGTTGGTCACCCGCACCTGAGCCGTGCGCGTCTCGATACTGCGAAACGCCGCATGCATCAGATGCAACCGGGGCGCGGGAGTGCCGGAGAACCACGAGTCATTTGACAGCGTGAGAATCAGGTCCGCCCCCTGGCGCACCTCCGCCGCGACGTAATTGGGGAAGAGGGCCTCGTAGCAGATGAGCGGAGCGACCTTGAGCACGCGTCCGCCGTTGATCCGGAAGTCCACCAGCCGGGGACCAGGGCCGCGCTTCCATCGACCCGTCCATGGAAGCATTGTGCGCAGGGCAGGCGTGTCCACCGCATCCGGAACCCACTCCGTAAGCGGGAACAGCATCGTCTTCCGGTAGGCGGCCTGCGCCAGCTCGCCCGTCGCGGAGGGCCCCAGGAACATGGCGGCGTTGAACTCGCGCTCGCCGTCCAGGTCGTATGTGCCGAACACCAAAGGCACACCGCGCTCCGCCACCCAAGAGCGGATCTCATCATCCAGCGCGCCGCCGTCCTCGCTCTTCGGAGTGCCGAACGTCGTCGGATACACCGTCTCCGGCCACACCAGCAGGTCCAGCGGCCCCGAGCGCAGCAGCGCATCCGACATCGCGTAATGCGTATCCAGGATGTTGCGAACGACCTCGTAGGTCCCTTGCTCCGCGGCCAGCTTCTCGATGTTGGTGATGTTCGCCTGCACCGCCCCCACCACCAGCGAAGGAGCCGAGTGCACCGCCGCGCGCACCTGCCCCAGCCGCACCCATCCATAGCCCCAGCCCACGACCGACAGCACCACCGCCAGGACCACCGGCCTGAGCCGCAAGCCCCGCCGCGAAGCCACCCCCTGCGCGACCGAGACAACACACTCGTTGATGAGCAGCAGGCCCAGTGTGAGCCCCGGAGCGCCAGCCAGGTCCGCGCCCTGGCGCAGCGTCTCCGAAGCATAGAGGGCGTGGCCCAGCGTCTCGGCGAACAGCTTGGGCGTGAACCACTCGGTGCCCACGTACACGAGCGCTGTGAGCACGGGAGGCACCCACGCCAGGCGCGGCTCCTCCGCCACCCGCCGGCGCGCGTACCACCGCACCCAGGCGGCGGTGATGAACTGGAGCTCCAACACAGGCGCGATGAGCAGGAACACGCCCCAGCACAGCCACACCGGAGCACGCGAGTACGCCGCGATGGCACCCGGGAACCAGCCGAACACCGCCGCGGTGAACGTCACCGACAGCAGCACGCCCAGCCCCACGGCACCGCGAACGGAACGAGCCCCGTCCAAGGCCGCGAGCCACGGCGCCATGGCCACCAGCCCCAGCCACACCCAACCGGGTCGCAGCCGTCCGAACGCCGCGAACAGCACGGTGGTCGCCGCGACGCCCAGGAGCGCCCCGGCCCACCCCTTCACGGACGTCACTGCGAGTCCTCGTCCTCGACAGGAATCTCCAGCAGCCGGTGAGGCATGCCGGGGGGAGCCATCTCCTCGGGCACCACGCGGTTCTCGGGGATGGGGATGGGCTGCCCGTTGGCATCCTTGGGCGTGAAGTCCGGATGGAACATCAGGATGGCCGCGAGCGGCTGCCCATTATCCGTTGCCTGGTAGTGGCGCATGTAGCCAGGGGGCAGCTCGAAGTCGTCGGGCACGACGAGCCCCCGCTTCAACGGCTTGGTGCCGCGCTGGTACAGGGCCGTCCCAGTCTTCCCCTCGGAAGGAGGCGGAGGGTCATCCACAGGCATGGGAGCAGGTTCCTCCACGGGCACAGGCGCGGCGACACGCGCGGCAGCAGGGCGAACGGAAGGGCGCGCGGGCTCCAGGGAGGGAGCCACCGGAGCGGGACGCTCAGCCACCACGATGGGGGGCAGGTCCTCGACAGGCACAGGGCGGGAGAGCCACCAGAGGCAGAGCGCCACGCACAGGCCGGTGATGGCGACGGCACCACCGATGAGCCAGGAGCCCACCCCGCCTGAGGACTCTCGCGAGGGCGTCACCCGCGTCACACCATCGGAATCCGTGCGACGCTCAGGGCCAGGCTGCGGGGAACGCATGTTTTGAGGGGCCTCCGGGGTGCGTATGCTACGGAAGCCGCGCGCATCGAGGCAATGCGCGCGCGGCCATGCCCTTCCCATGACCGTCGACGCGTCCGGCCCCTTCCCCATCCACGCCTTCACACCCCGTCTGCGCGCCCTGGGAGCGCTCCTGCACGCAACCGTGCTGGGCACGCTCGGCTACTTCACCGCGCTGCTGTTCAAGGACGTGCTCGCGGGCACCCAGACGCTGGCGCCCGGACCGCTGGCGACGGGACTCGCGGTGGGAGGAGTCCTGCCGCTCATCGCGCTGCGCCTGCTCCAGCTGGGAACGAGGGCCACTGTCACGGTCCGCCCGGAAGGACTGGTGCTCACCCAGTCAGGGGGAGCGCACTTCGAGATTCCCTTCGAAGCACTGGAATCCATCCGCCCCTGGCGTCTGCCCATGCCAGGCCCGGGACTGACGCTGCGGCTGCGCACGGGACGAGCCTTCGACTACGGCTTGGAAGTGCAGGCCCCCATGTCCCTGCTCGAGGCGGTGGGGACGCTGGGAGAGGCGAGGAACGATCCGCAGGTGAGGTACGCCCAAGCGCGGAGCGAGAAGTGGCGCAGGCGTTGGTACGACCAGGCCTTGAAGTACGGCCTGGTGCCCGGAGTGCTCGCCGGCATCTTCTTCCGGGCGCACCAGTACATCTCCTTCGGAGGCCCCTTCGGGGAGGCCCAGATGTACGGCTGGACGGCGTATTTCACGTCCTTCGCGCGCACCTGGCTGCCAGTGTTCCTGGCCCTGCTGTTGTTTGGTTGTTTCTGGAGAGCCTTCGCTGAAGCGTTTTGCTTCGGCGCCGCATGGTTGGGCCCACGGTGGGCACGCAACGTACGCATCGGCGCGGAGTGGACCTGCCGGGCGCTCTATTACGTGGCCCTGCCAGTCTTTCTCGCGGTGCGGCTGCTGGGCTGAGCCTCAAAGACAAACACCCGCGAGCGCGGATCACGCGCACGCCAGGCGGAGGCACAAGCCCGCAAAGACAAAGCCCCTGGCGCCTTACGGCACCAGGGGCTTTCAAAAAGAATCCGGCAGCGACCTACTCTCCCACGCGGTTTCCCGCGGAGTACCATCGGCTCTGGAGGGCTTAACTTCCGTGTTCGGGATGGGAACGGGTGTGACCCCTCCGACATTGCCACCGGAAAAACGAAT
>NZ_RAVY01000147.1:0-24304 GCF_003611625.1 Corallococcus sp. CA054B | reverse complement strand
ACTCCCCGCCGCGCGGTGGCCAGGCGACCTGCCCGCCGCCCCCTTCGCGCAACGGGAACACGAACGGGAACACTCAGCGTGCCCCCCGGTGCTGACGACCTCCGCCCACGTTGACCCGCCGCATCCAAGCGGCGACCATCGTGCGCCGGGGGAACTGGATGGGAGTGGGCTGTATGGAGAAGTATTTCAATGTCCGTGGACTCAAGGTGCGCGGTCGCCGCACATGCCACCTGTCCATCCGGTACACGGCGGGTGAATCGTCACGTGCCGAAAGTTTTTCCGTTTCACGCGCGATAGATGCCCTCCCCTGGGTTGCAGGGTCGCCCCGGCATGGAAACCTGATCCCCCCATGGGCACCGACGACCTCCTCGCTCACACAGTCCTGTCTGAATCGGGTGACGCCGTGACCGACGGTGGCGGAGCGCCAGTCGTGATGTCGCCGGCCGGACAGGAGGCCCAGGAAGGGGCGGTGCTGGGCAACTACCAGCTGGAGAAGCTCCTGGGCGAAGGGTCCATGGGCCGCGTGTTCCAGGCGCGGCACGTGCGGCTGGGGCGCCAGGTGGCGCTCAAGGTGCTCAAGCCGGAGCACGCGCGGGACAGCTCGTTCGTGCAGCGCTTCTTCCAGGAGGCGCGCACCGTCAATCAGATCAACCACGAGCACATCGTGGAGGTCTTCGACTTCGTGGACGAGTCGCCCGACGGGCACGTCTACTGCGTGATGGAGCTCTTGCGCGGGCAGAGCCTGGCGGCGCTCCTGAAGGAGGAGGGGCTGACGCTGGAGCGCGTGCAGCGCATGGGCGTGCAGGTGTGCGCGGCGCTGGGCGCGGCCCATCAGGTGGGCGTGGTGCACCGGGACATCAAGCCGGACAACCTCTTCATCACGCAGCGCTCCGGGCAGCAGGACTTCGTGAAGGTGTTGGACTTCGGCGTGGCGAAGCTCATCACCACGCAGACGGGCGTGAGCCTCACCGGCACGCTGGACGGGACCATCATCGGCACGCCGGCGTACATGGCGCCGGAGCAGGCCGCGGGGCTGCCGGTGGACGCGCGCGCGGACATCTACGCGGTGGGCAACATCCTCTACGAGATGCTCTCCGGCCACCCGCCGTTCCAGGCGCCGGCCTTCGGGCAGCTGGTGGTGCAGATCATCACCCAGCCGCCGCCGCCGCTGCCGTCGCACCTGCCTTCGGGCGAGCGCGTGCCGCCGGAGCTGGCGCAGCTGGTGATGCGCTGCCTTGCGAAGGAGCCGGAAGGGCGGCCCCAGCAGCTGGCGGAGGTCACCACGGCGCTGCTCCTGATGCCCACCGCGCCGGCCCCGGAGCCGCGCACGGAGGCGCTGGTGGTGGAGGAGGCGGAGCGGCCCACCCTGCGCATGCGGGTGCCGGGCCTCCTGCGCTCCCGGCGGCTCCAGGTGTCCGTGGGGCTGGCGGCGCTCGCGCTGGTGTCCGGCATCACGACCTGGAAGGGGCTGCACTCGATGCGCGCCTCCCATGCCGAACAGGCTCCGGCGGTGGTGTCCGCCACGGAAGCGGCCGCGCAGGGGACACCGGCGGACGCGGTGACGCTCACGGTGAACTCGTCGCCGCCGGGCGCGAAGGTGGTGCGCGTGGACACCGGCGAGGAGCTGGGCGTCACGCCGCTGACGAAGGCGCTGAGCCGGCAGGCGGTGCCGCCGCAGCTGCGCGTGGAGCTCGCGGGCTACGTTCCGCTGGAGCGGGCGGTGGAGCTGAAGCAGGATGCCGCCGCCGCGGAGCTGTCCGTGCCGCTGGTGAAGGCGAGCGCGGGGCCGCGCAGAGCCCCCGCGCGTGCGCCAGGCCGCAAGGGGGGAAGCCGGGATGCGGTCATTGATCCGTTCGCGTCGCAGTGAGCCCAGGGCGCTGAGCCTGGCGCTCGCGCTCGCGCTGGGGACGCCGTTCCCGGCGGTGGCGGCGGAGGCGACGACGACCGCCGTGGACGACCAGGCGCGCGAGAAGTTCTCCGAGGGCAACCTGGCGTACGACCTGGGTGAGTTCGACCGGGCGCTCAAGGCCTTCAGCGAGGCGTACCGCCTCAAGCCGCTGCCCGCGTTCCTCTTCAACATCGCGCAGTGCCACCGGCAGCTGAACAACCCGTCGCGCGCGTCCTTCTTCTACCGGCGCTACCTGTCGCTGTCGCAGGGGGAGCCGGCCAACGCGGACGTGGTGCGCGAGCTCATCGCGGAGATGGACACCAAGGCGCGCGTCCAGGAGGAGCAGCGCCGGGAGCGCGAGCGCTTCGCCAGGGACCGCGAGCTTCAGCGGGCGCGGGAGCAGGCCGCGCTGGCGGAGGCGCGCGCCAACGAGGCGAGGCTCGCCGCGAATCCGTCCGCCGCGCCGGAGAAGAACGGGGCCACCCAGGCCCTGGCCATGGAGGTGCCGGACGCGTCCGTGAAGACGGAGGCGGGCGCCTCCAAGCCGTGGACGCGCCGCTGGTACGTCTGGGCGGGCGCGGGCGCGGTGGCGCTGCTCGCGGGCGGCGCGGTGTGGGTCGCCACGGCGCCGAATCCCCGGGACACGACGCTCGGCACCGTGGGGCGGTAGGCGGCGCTTCGCGGCGCCGCCCGGCCTTCAGCGCTGGGGCGACGGCGTGGTGGCCTGCGCCAGCACCTGCGCGGCGATGCGGCCGATGCGCGCGTGGAACGACGGGGCGTCGTGGAAGGTGAGGCGCACGTCGCCCACCTTCAGCTCGTCGCCCGTGCGCAGGAGGCGCGGCTGCTCCGCCTCCAGCGCTTCACCGTTCACCGTCACGGGCCGGGACTGCGCCAGCCGCTCCACCTTCCAGCCGCCGTCCGGCGTGGGGTGCAGGGCGAACTGCTCGCGCGACACCGTGGCGTCGTTGACCACGAAGGTGTTGTGCGACGCGCGCCCCAGCTTCAGGGGGCCGCGGTCCGCCACCCCCATCAGCTCGAAGCACAGCGCGTCGCCCGCGGGCAGGCAGTCGCGCAGGTCCATCATGGGCAGCCGCGTGGCCGCCACGTTCTGCTCCTCGGGGACGTTCCACGCGCCCGCCTCCCACACCAGCCACGCGTGCGGGTACTTGGCGTTGAACTTCTCCTGGAGTGCCATGTGCTGCCGGATGAGCAGCGAGAGCAACAGGGCTCGCATGGCCCAGTCATAACCCCATCCGCCGCTTTCGCGTCGCCCTTGCGGCTTTCCAGGTGTCCACGAGTGGGCGAAAGGGCCGGCCCGAGAGGCTACAACCGCGCAACGACAGCCCTGGCCATCCGCTCCGCCGCGCCCGCGTCCATGGGCAGGAAGAGGCACGGCTCCGTCACCTCCACCTCCTGCAGCCGGGTGCGCCCTTCGTTGTCCGTGGCCACGTCCACGCGCGCGTACAGCAGCCGCGCGCCTCCGGACGCCTCCATCACCTCGTGCGCCAGCCGCGCTTCCGCCGCGTTGTCCGGCGTGAAGCCGTGCGGCTCCGCGAAGCCCCGGGGCGCGGTGGACAGCGTGGGCGGGCGGCGCACCGCGTGGCTGAAGACGCCGTTGAAGAAGATGTACGAGCGCTCACCCTCCGTCTCGAAGGCGCGCAGGTAGGGCTGCACCATCACGTCGCCCTCCTTCGCCAGCTGGGCCACCTTCGCGCTCGCGTCATCCCACTGCTCGCGCCGGACGATGAAGACCTTGAGCCCGCCCGCCGCCACCGCGGGCTTGAGCACCACCGCGTCCCAGCCGCGCTCGCGCGCCGTCGCCGCCACGTCCAGCGTCCCGCCGGGCGGCACCCAGACGGTGGGCGTCAAGGGCAGGCCGCGCGCCTCCAGCGTCTTCAAGTAGCCCTTGTGCGTGTTCCACCGGAGCACGTCCGCCGGGTTGAACAGCCGCGTGACGCTGCCCACGCGGTCCGCCCAGGCGACGAACTCCTCGCGGCGCAGGTGGCTGTCCCAGGCGTTGCGCACCACCGCCGCGCGGACGCGGCTCCAATCCACGGTGGGGTCATCCCAGATGGCCGGCCGCGCATCCAGGCCCAGCGCCCGCAGCGCGGGCACCAGCGGCGCGTCCAGCGGGTTCAGCTGCGGCAGTCCGGCGTAGGTGATGACGGCGATGTCCAAGGCGGCGGGCTCCAGGCGGCAGGAAACGCGCCGCGTTCTAACGCGCTCCCGTGTCCCGCGCAGCCCCGCCTCTTTGTCAGGCCAGGCGCGCGAGCGGCGGCTTCCCCACGGCCGCCGTCTCCACGGTCTCCTGCGTCAGCTGCTCCGCCAGCGTCTTCGCCTCGCGCGCCACCCGCGCCAGCTCCCCCTGGCCGTGAGGGAAGGGGGCCGCGGGGCCGTCCAGCGCCAGCAGCTGCTGCCGCAGCGCCGCACCATTCGGCGTGCGCTTCTCCGGGTCCTTCTGGAGCAGCTGCATGACGATGAGGTCCAGGGCCAGCGGCACCGCGGGGTTGAGCTGCGAGGGCGGGACGACCTCCTGGTCCACCGCCGCGCGCAGCAGCACCTCTTCCGAGTGGCCGCTCAGCGCGCGCCGGCCGGTGAGGGCCTCGTGCAGCGTGAGCCCCAGGGCGAAGAGGTCCGCTCTCCCGTCGATGTCCTGGCCCATGGCCTGCTCCGGCGCCATGTAGCCCAGCTTGCCGCGCACGCTGCCGGCCACCGTGAGGTGGGCGCGCACCGCGTCCCGCGCGATGCCGAAGTCCGACAGCTTCACCTCGCCAATGCGCGACACCAGGATGTTGGGCGGGTTCAGGTCGCGGTGGACCAGCCGCAGGGGCACGCCGTCCGCGCTGGTGCGCCGGTGCAGGTAGTCCAGCGCGGACGCCAGCTCCGCGGCCAGGAACGTCGCGGCGGACAGGGGCAGGGGCCGGCGGTTCTGCGGCCTGAGCAGCGCGCTCAGGGGCAGCCCGTCCACGTACTCCATGGCCAGGAAGTAGGTGCCGCCGTGCCGGCCCAGGTCGAACACCTGGACGATGTTGGGGTGGTAGAGCGACGAGCACAGCTCCGCCTCGCGCCGGAACATGGTCACGAACGCCGCGTCGTCCGCGTACGACGGCAGGATGCGCTTCAGGGCCACCTGCTTCTCGAAGCCGCCCTCCGGCGAGTACGTGGCCCGGTACACCTCCGCCATGCCGCCCGCGCCCACGCGCTCATGCAGCACGTACTTGCCCATGACCTCCTGTTCGCGCAGCGCCGCGAGCGCGCTCCGCGTGCGCTCCAGGAAGTGCCGCGCCAGCGTCGCCGTCAGCGCGCCCGTGGCCACGAAGAAGAACGCGCGCACGCAGATGAACAGCGGCGCCAGGGTGACGAGCGGCTCCTCCGGCAACAGCGGCCGCACGAAGCCGAAGTAGAGCGCCAGGTACTCCGCCGCCACCAGCGCGCCCGCGGCCAGCCCCAGGCGCGGGTTGCTGCGCAGGCCCGCCAGCGTCACCAGCGTGCCCCAGATGACCAGCGTGGGCGCGGTGAGCGCGTACACCGGACCCTTGAAGTGCAGGTCGAACGCCAGCACCACCGCGGGGATGCTCACTTCAATGAAGACGTTCAGCCACGGGATGGCCGGGTGGAACGCGCCGGAGCGCAACACCCACCACATGCAGCCGTAGTAGCCCGACAGCACCGTGGACAGCCCCATCAGCGCGAGCGTCAGGTCCCAGCCCATCGCGGGCCCCAGCGCCGCGGCCACCACCACGCAGATGGCGGACAGGATGCTCATGAAGCGCGCCACGGACAGCTCGCGGGCCTGCGCGTCCCGCCGCAGGTGCGCGTCCAGGAAGCGCGACACGGTGCTCGATGGATTCCGGGTGATCATGTCCCCCTCACTCTAGAACGTGGCAGGACGCGTCATCCGCCTGCTCCCCCACACGTTGGGTGTGCTCCTACCATACCTCCAGCCACACGGAAGACCCTTGGAGCCCCACGAAGTGGACTTCAGGGGTCAGGTACCGCTGAAATGTTGCACCCCCGTTCCACGCCGCATGCGAGGCACGGGGGGCTTTCCTCGTCGCACCTGTTCCTTCTTCAGGCACTGCCTTCGGGCAGGAGGCTTCATGCGCAGCTCCCCCCGTCTATTGCTGGCCGCCCTGGGCGCGGTCCTTCTATTGGGCAGTGCCTGCAGTTCAGATCCAGAGGTCAATGCGGTCTGCGGAGACGGAAAGAAGGAAGGCGCCGAGCAGTGCGATGACGGCAACACCCGCGGTGGAGACGGGTGCGAAGCGAACTGCACCCTGCCGGGCGCGAAGTGCGGTGACGGCGTCAAGGCACCCACGGAGGCGTGCGACGACGGCAACACCACGGGAGGCGACGGGTGCGAGGCGGACTGTACCGTCACCACCACCCAGACGGTCCAGTGTTGGGCCACGCCTCCCGCGCCGCTCGCGAACGGCGCTACCTGTGAGGTGACGAAGGCGGGCACGGCGGGCAAGCTCTTCACGGGCATCGTGCTCAAGGACGGCCAGGTGCTGGTGGGCGGCCAGGTGCTGGTGGACGCCCAGGGCGTCATCACCTGCTCCGAGTGCGACTGCTCGAAGGCGGCGGGCGCCGCGGAGGCCGCGGTGGTGACGTGCCCCACGGGCGTCATCTCCCCGGGCCTCATCAACCCGCACGACCACCTCACCTTCCCGGGCTCGCCCCTGGCCAGCACCAGCGTGGAGCGCTACGAGCACCGCCACGACTGGCGCGAGGGCAAGAACAGCCACACCAAGCTGGAGAACAGGTCCAACTCGAAGGCGGACGCGATCCGCTGGTCGGAGCTGCGCCAGGTGATGGCGGGCACCACCGCCATCGCGGGCGCGGGCGGGCAGGCGGGGTTCCTGCGCAACATGGACACGGGCGGCAGCGCGGGCATCGCGAACCAGGAGGGCCTGGGGATGCCGTACGCGGACTCGGACACCTTCCCGCTGGGTGACAGCACCGGCAACACCCTGGCGGACAGCTGCGCCTACTCCTCGTTCCCGTCCTCGGCGACCATCACCGGGCGCACGTCCGCGTACCTGCCGCACATCGCGGAGGGCATCGCGGCCACGGCCCAGAACGAGTTCCGCTGCCTGTCCACGGGCGGCGGCAACGTCCTGTTCCCGCGCTCGGCCATCATCCACGGCGTGGGCCTGACCGCCCGGGAGATCTCGGAGATGGCGGCGCACGGCACCGGTCTCGTCTGGTCGCCCCGCTCCAACATCTCGCTGTACGGCGACACGGCGATGGTGACGGCCTACAAGCGGCTGGGCGTGTCCATCTCCCTGGGGACGGACTGGATCCGCTCCGGCTCCATGAACCTGCTGCGCGAGCTGGCGTGCGCGGACCACCTCAACACCACGCGCTACGCCAAGACCTTCACGGACGAGGACCTGTGGCGCATGGTGACGGCCAACGCCGCGGACGCGGTGGAGGTCTACTCGCGCCTGGGCCGCATCGCCCCGGGCAAGATGGCGGACCTGGCCATCTTCCGCGTGGGCGCGAACGCGGCCTCGCCGTTCCGCGCGGTCATCACCGCGCAGCCGGCGGACGTGGTGCTGACGGTGCGCGGCGGCAAGCCGCTCTACGGCGACCAGGCGCTGGTGGACGGCCTCAAGGGCACGGACGCGTGCGACGCGCTCAACGTGTGCGGCACCCAGAAGGCCGCGTGCGTGAAGTCGGAGATTGGCCAGACGCTGACGGAGTTCCAGGGCTCCCCGGACACCCGGAACCTCTACCCGCTGTTCGAGTGCGGCACGCCGGCGAACGAGCCCACCTGCGAGCCTTCGCGCAGCGCGGTGAACACCAGCTTCCCGGTGGCCGCCGTCAACGGCTCCACCGTCTACACGGGCGCGGCGAGCGCGGCGGACGCGGACGCGGACGGCATCGAGGACTCCGCCGACAACTGCCCCACCATCTTCAATCCCGTGCGTCCCATGGACAACGGGCGGCAGGTGGACACGGATGGCGACGGCGTGGGTGACGCGTGCGACCCGTGCCCCCTGGAGGCCGGCACCACCGGGTGCCAGGCCTTCCGCGGCGAGGACGACGACCACGACGGCGTGGCCACCTGGAAGGACAACTGCCCCTTCGTGGCCAACGCGGACCAGAAGGACACGGACGGCGACGGCAAGGGCGACATGTGCGACGGCTGCCCGAATGACGCGGCCTCGTGCTCGGTCGCCGACCCGTCCGACTTCGACTACGACGGCGTCGCCGCCCCTGGCGACAACTGCCCGCTCGTGGCCAACCCGGACCAGAAGGACACGGACGGCGACGGCGTGGGTGATGCGTGCGACTCGTGCCCGGGGACCATCCTCGCCGGCGGCGTGTGCGCCACCAGCGTCTACGACGTGAAGGTGACGCCCCGCTTCGGCAACCTGTCGCTGGTGAACGGGAAGGTGGCGGTGGACGACGTGGTGGTGACCGCGGTGGATGCGAAGGCGCCCAACGGCTACTGGGTGCAGGTGGCGAACTACCCGGCGGGCAAGGGCGCGGAGAACTCCGGCCTCTTCATCTACAGCCCCAAGGCCGACGTCGCGGTGGGCGACAACATCCGCGTGGAGGGCACGCTGAAGGAGTACTTCGGCCTGCTGGAGGTGACTGACGGCAAGGTGACGAAGCACAGCGCGGCCAACCCGCTGCCGGCCCCGACGGTGGTGCGCACGGAGGACATCCGCACCAACGGCCCGAAGGCGGCGGCGCTGGAGGGCACGCTGGTGGAGGTCCGCAACGTCTTCAACACCCGCCTGGAGAACTCCAACCGCGAGTTCATCGTGGACGAGAACAAGGCCGGCGACCCGGCGTCCTCGGGCCTGATGGTGGACGACCAGGCCTTCTCCTATGCCCCGCAGGTGCTGGGCACGGAGTACACCACGCTGCGTGGCGTGCTGAACTTCACCTTCAGCGACCACAAGGTGCTGCCCCGGAGCGCGGCCGACATGGTCATCCCGCTGCCGCCCCTGCCGGCGCTGACGGGCTTCGCGTCCGGCGGCTTCGTGCGCGTGGGCGGCACCCAGGCGATTCCGCAGCCCCTCACCGTGACGATGGCGAACGCCTACCCGGTGGACGTCACCGTGACCATCGGCTCCGGCGACGCGGCGGCCCTGTCCGCGGCGGGCGGGCAGGTGGTGATTCCGGCCGGCCAGACGAGCGCCACGGTGGCGCTGGAGGCGAAGGCGGTGGCGGCCTCGGTGACCCTCACCGCGACGCTGGGCACGTCCTCCCAGACGACCGCGCTGCGCGTGCTGGGTGAGACCGAAGCGGCCAGCATCACGGACCTCACCCCTGCGACGGCGGGCGTGGCGCCGGGCGGCACGGCGCGCTTCACCGTGACGTTCGACCGGCCGGTGCCGGCGGGCACCCCGCTGGACCTGGAGGTGACGCCCGTGGGCTTCGGCTCCATCACGGCCCGGGCCGTGACGACGGACGCGCTGACGGCCACCTTCGACCTGACGGTGGACGAGGCCAGCACCGGCTCCGGCACGGTGACGCTGGGCACGCTGAGCGCCACGGTGAACGTCATCACGAACATGCCTCGGCTGGTGTCGCTCACTCCGTCCACCGCCACGGTGAACGCGGGCGCGGCCCAGGTGTTCACCGTGACGCTGGAGTACGCTCCGACGGAGCCCGTGCAGGTGCTGCTGGCGCTGACCTCGCCGGCCACGCCCTTCGGCACGCTGTCCGCCACGTCGGTGGCGGTGGGCGCGGGTCAGACGACGGCGACGGTGACGTTCACCGCCGCCGCGGCAGGGGAGGGGACGGGCAGGGTGTCCGCCTCGCTCAACGGCATCACGCACTCCGCGGAGCTGACCGTGCTGCCTCCTCCCGCGAAGCTCGCCAGCGTCACGCCGGACACGGTGACGGTGACGGTGGGCACGACGCAGACGTTCACCGTCACGCTGGACCGCAAGGCCCCCGCGGGCGGCGCGGCCGTGGATGTGGCGTTCAGGCCCGCGGAGCTGGGCTCGCTGGCGGCCACGACGGTGACGGTGCCGGAGGGTCAGACGACCGCCACGGTCGTCTTCACCGCCACGGCGACCACGGGCGAAGGCCAGCTCACCGCGTCCTACCAGGGCGTGACGAAGGAGGCGGCCGTGACGGTGGCTCCGCCCCAGGGCCACGTCGTCATCAGCGAGTTCTGCGGCGGCACCTCCGAGAACGCGTCGGACGAGTTCATCGAGCTCTACAACCCCACGAACGCGGAGGTCGACATGAGCGGCTGGAAGATCCAGTACCGGGCCGCGGGCGCGACCTCCAAGTACGGTCAGTCCGCCGAGCTGCCCCAGGGCGCGAAGATCAAGGCGCACGGCTACTACCTGCTGGTCGGCAGCGCCTACTCCCTCGCGGTGGAGAAGGACGCGTCGTATTCGTTCAACACGTCCGCCAGCACGTCGGGCGGCGGCCACGTCCGCTTGGGCACGGCCGCCATCGGGCAGGAGGACAACGACGTGAACGCCATCGACACCCTGGGCTACGGCACGGGCGCGGCTCCTGAAGGCGGCCACGCCGCGCCGGCGCACCCCGCGTCCGGCGGCAGCCTGGAGCGCAAGGCCCGGGCGTCCTCCACCTCCGCCACCATGGGCGTGGGCGGCGCGGACGAACTCGCCGGCAACGGCCAGGACACGGACGACAACGCGGCGGACTTCGTGCAGCGCACGACGCGCCAGCCGCAGAACTCGTCGAGCCCCACCGAGACGCCGTAGTCCCGGCAACCCGCCCCGCTCCCCTCACCGGGGAGCGGGGACGAAGGCCTTCCTGAAATGAAGAACGCCCGGTCCCCTCACCTGGGGGACCGGGCGTCTGTTCTTCCGGGCCGCCCGGCCCGGTGGGTTCAGCGCATCAGCCCGGGGGGCCGCGCACGTGGAGGCCGCCGGAGAGGATTTGATCCAACGACGCCATCAGCGGGTCGTAGTTCACCATGCCGCGGTACAGGTTGTGGTGCAGCAGGATGCCCAGGTAGCCGCCCATCATCGTGTGGGCCATGTGCACCGGGTCCACCTCCTGGCGGAACTCCTGCCGCTTCTGGCCGAAGCGGATCATCCCCGCCAGCACCGCCACGTAGAGGGAGATCTTCTCGCGCAGCGCCTCCGCCACGCGGTCGTTGGACTCCGCGGACTCGGCGGACAGCATCCCGAAGAAGATGCCGTATTCGCGGTGGTAGCGCAGGAACTGGGACGTGCGCGACACCACGAACACCAGCTGCTCCCGGCCGGACAGGACGCGGCGCTCGGCGAGCAGCGGCGCGAACTCCATCAGGTAGCGCTGGTGCAATTCCTCGATGGCCGCCAGGAGCAGGTCTTCCTTGGTGGGGAAGTGCCAGTAGAGCGCGCCCGGTGTCATCCGGATGGCTTTCGCCAGGTCCGACATCGTCGTCGACAGGTAGCCCCGCCGAGCGAACAACGTGATGGCGGCCTCCAGGATTTCGACCCGCGTTCGCGCGGCCCGTTCCTGTTTGATTTCGCGCTTCGCTGGTTCCTTGCTCATTTCCGGGTAAATCTACACCTCACGCCAGGAGCGTCACCTTAACGATTTCAGACGGCGCGGCGACGCGCAGGGGTGGGCCCCAGAAACCGGTGCCCCGACTGACATAGAGGTGGTTGTCGACGTCCTGGAAGAGACCGGCGTCATGTTTCCAGATGGCGGAGACGGCGACGGTGAACGGGAAGAACTGTCCGCCGTGAGTATGTCCGGACAGTTGCAAGCCCATGCCCGCCTTCGCCGCCACATCCCAATTGGATGGTTGGTGCGCGAGCAGCACCGCGGCCCGGTCTGGATTCCGGCCCTGGAGGGCGGCGTCCAGGTTGTAACCCTTGGGGCCGTTGCGCATGGACCAGTCGTCCACGCCCACCATGTCGAACGCGCCGCCCGCGTCTCCAATCGTCACGTGACGGTTGCGCAACACGGTGATGCCCAGGCCGGTGAGCGCGTCCGCCCAGGTGCTGGCGTTCCAGTAGTACTCGTGGTTGCCGGTGATGAAGTGCGTGCCCGCGCGCGCCTGGAGGTTCTGGAGCGCGGCGACGGAGTGGCGCAGGTCCGCCACCGTGCCGTCCACCAGGTCGCCGGTGATGGCGACCAGGTCCGGCTTGAGCGCGTTGGCCCGCCGCACCAGCTCGTCCATGAAGCGCCGCTGGATGATGGGGCCCACGTGGATGTCGCTCATGTGGACGATGGTGAAGCCATCCAGCGCCTTGGGCAGGCCGGGCAGCCGCACCGCGACCTCGTTGACCACGGGCGGATGGAAGGCGCTCCACATGCCGTAGCCGGTGAGGCCACCCGCCGCGAGCACCGCGCCGCCCGCGGTGGCCCGCGAGAGGAACAGCCGGCGCGCTTCATCCACCGGGGGCACGGCGGGAGGCGGGGGCGGCACGGTGACGGCCAGGTCCGCCAGCGACGGCGGCGTGGCGGGGTCCGGCGCGGGCGTGGCGAGCGGCGCGGCGACGCCCCGGTGGCCGCGCGTGCGCGCCACGAGCCATCTCACCGCGCCCAGCAGCGCCAGGGAGAGCAGCAGGTAGACGGCGACGCCCATCCACGTCCACGCGAACACGGCGACGATGAACGCGGAGGGGATGATGCGCGTCACCACCCAGGACAGGAGCAGCGGCACGCACAGCGCCGTCAGCAGCACCTTGCCGGCGGTGCGCCAGGCGCGGCTCGTGGACGTGTCGCGAAAGAGGCGCCGGTACAGGTAGACGTGGACGTAGACCGACGCGACGCTGACGAGGAGGATGAACAGGATGATGCGCAACGGGCTTTCCACCATGGGAGGCCCATCCTCGCGCGCACGCGCCACGGCGCAACCGGCATGCGCGTGAAGAAGCGTGAAGCGGGCTTCCGAGCTGGGAGCCCCGCGTCCGGCGGCCGGCTACTTGCGGTGGGTGCCCAGCGCGGCGCCGATCTGCTGCCACTCCTGGGCGTAGGTGCCACGGGAGAAGGCGCGCAGGTCGTCGCCGGTCACCGTGCCGCGGGAGAGCGCCGTGTCGAGCGCCTTCACGATGGCGTTCTTGTGCGGCTGCTCCACGTACGGGTTGTCCTCGCGGAAGACCTCGCCGAAGAGCGACTCCAGGCGGCCGTCCTGCTTCAGCCGCTCCACGATGCGGTTCTGCGACACGGGCGCGTCCGCGTGCGCGTGCAGCATGGCGGAGGCGATGCCGCTCTGCGCGTCCGCGTCCGGGAACTCCGCCAGCAGCCCCAGCTCCATGTCCGCCTGGGCGATGGACTCCGCGTCCGCCGGAGAGACCGGGGCCTTCACGGCCTGCGTCTGCGCAGGCGTGGGGCGCGCGGGGGCGGGGCGCGCGGGCTCGAAGTCACTGCGGCCCTGGAAGGAGCGCACGTTGGCGTTGGCGGGCGTCCGGCCCTGGGCTCCCGGCTTGCCGTCACGCGTGGCGTCGCTCCGCTCGGACCGCTCGAACTCCGAGCGCTTCGGGGGAATGGACGGGCGATTGCCACCATCGACGCGAGACATGGGGGGACTCCAAGCGCGGGGGAAGGCCCGTCGCGATACTCGCTCCGGGTTGCGCACCTACATCCGTTATCGGTCCGTCCTTCCCCCGGGTTGCGTAACCCCCCGGTCCACAGGCCCCGCACGGCCGCCCGCCTGCCGCGTCAGGGCCCCTTCCCAATCCTGGATCATCCGGCCTTGGCCGCCTTCCCTCCGGGCCAACCCCTTGATTCCAGGGGGCTTTCGTCCCGGGCGGAAATCCGGCGCTTCGCCGCGATGCGTCACCCAGCGGGTGAGAAGATTTCTTCGAGGCCGGCCGGAAGGCTGGTCTGCCATGCGGGGTAATTATGGCCCCCGCTGTAGGGCCGGTATGTGGCGTGGTGCCCGGCCGCCTGGAGGATGGGCAGGAGGCGCTGGTTGCCGTCCTGGAGGCCCTCGAAGCGGCCGCAGTCCATCCAGACGTGGAGCGGCGGCTGGCCGGTGCGCCGGGCCAGGTCGAAGACGACCATGTCGGTGCCTTCGATGGAGAAGGCGCCGGACTGGGACAGGGCGCGGCCGAAGACGTGCGGCAGGCGCTGGGCCGCGTAGAGCGCCATCAGGCCGCCCAGCGACGAGCCCAGCACCGCGTGCGCGCCCGGCGTGCGCTGCTCATCCACCAGCGGCAGGTGCTCGCGGGCCAGGGGAAGCACGCGCTGGTGCAGGAAGGCCACGGTGGCCTCGCTGCACGCGTACTCGGCGGTGCGGGCCGGGCCGCCGTTGGCCACGAAGGCCATGGCCACGGGGCGCATGCGGCCCGCGGCGATCAGGTTGTCCACCACCACGGGCAGTTGGACGCGCTGGAGGTAGTCGTCGCCGTCCAGCACCACCATGAGCGGCACGGGGCCCTTCACGGGCGGCGCGTAGAGGGCCACCCCGCGCTTCCTGCCCACGGCCCACTCGTGCGTCGCCAGCGGGTGGCGCGTCACGCGGCCCTTGGGCACGTTCCGGATGCGCTTGCCCAGCGGCGTCGCTTCGCCCCTGGGCATCCAGAAGCAGTGGTTGAAGTCGCCGAAGCCGTTGTCGGAGCGGCGCGGGTTGAAGGCGTCGCGCACGCGGCGGCCCTTCGCGTCCTGGAGCGCGTACTCGACGTAGGCGTCCTCGGGCAGCGCCAGCGAGCGCGCCCACAAGCCCTTTCCCACGCGCTCCAGCGGCAGGGGCGTGCCGCGCCAGTCCTGGAAGTCTCCCTGGAGGAAGACCTGCCGGGGGCCCTTCCACACGAAGGTGGCGGTGTCTCCGTCGATGAGCGGCGTGCCCTCTTCGCGCGCGCGGGCTTCCAGCGTCCGGGTGTCATCCATGCGTGGCGCGCAATGTAGTCACGGGGACAGCAGGTCGCGCAGCGCTCCGGTCAGGTCGGGGTGGCGGAACTGGAAGCCCGCCTCCAGCGCGCGCCGGGGCATCACCCGCTGGCCCTCCAGCGCCACGCGCGCCATCTCCCCGAAGCGCGCCTTGAGGACGATGCCCGGCACCGACAGCGCCGCGGGCCGCTCCAGCACCGCGCCCAGCGTGTGCGCGAAGGTCGCGTTGGTGACGGGCTCCGGTGACGTGGCGTTCACCGGGCCGGACAGCGCGGGGTGCTCCAGCGTGAAGCGCATCAGCTGGAAGAGGTCGTCTCTGTGGACCCAGCTGACGTACTGCTGGCCGTTGCCCACCTTCGCGCCCGCGCCCATGCGGAACACCGGCAGCATCCGGTGCAGCACGCCGCCCGCAGGGTGCAGCACCACGCCGATGCGCAGGCGCACCGTGCGGATGCCCGCCTCCTCCGCGCGCAGGGCCTCCGCCTCCCAGCCCTGGCACACGTGGGCGAGGAAGTCGTCGCCGGGCGCGTCCTCCTCCGTCAGCGTCTGCCCCGCCCGGGCGCCGCCGTAGAAGCCCACCGCCGACGCGCAGACGAAGTGCCGCACGCTGCCCGCCTGCTTCATGGCCTCCACCAGCACGCGCGTGCCCTCCACGCGGCTCTGGTGGATGCGGTGCTTCGCCTCATGCGTCCAGCGTTGGTCCACCGGCTCTCCGGCCAGGTGCACCACGCCCTCCGCGCCCGCGAGCGCGTCCGGGGACAGCGGCGTGCTCCCGTCGAAGTAGGAGCCCGTGACCCCGGCGGGCAGCCGGCCGAGCGCGTGTTCCACGTTCCGGCTGAGCACGTGCACCGTGTGGCCGGCCTCCAGCAAACCTTGGACAAGGCCTGGACCGAGGAAGCCGGTGGCGCCCGTGCAGGTCACCCTCAAGGGTGGGCCTCCTTCTCTCGTTCAGCGGTCAGGTCCTGGCCCACCAGCTCACTCAGGGCGGTGAAGAAGCGGGCCTGCTCCTCCGGCTTCATGCGCCCGGAGTGGCGGTAGACCGCCGTGCCCTCCGCGTCCAGCAGCATCACCGTGGACGTCTTGGTGGGCAGCTTCAAGGGCGGCTGGCCCAGGGTGCCCTTCAGGTCCACCAGGATGGGCACGCCGGCCTTCTTCTCCTCGTCACGCACGTACGACAGGGCGATCTCCCGCGCGGGAAAGAAGTCGTATTTCTCCAGATTGGCCACCGCCACCACGAACGCGCTCTGCAGCAGGCCGCGCTCGCGTCCCCGGGTGAACAGCTCCGCCTTCAGGGGGGCGTTGAGTGTCGTGGAGTCCTTGTCCTCGTAGAAGAGGATGACGGGTTTCCCACGCCAGCGGGCCAGCTGAACTCGCTCTCCACTGGAGGTGCTTAACGTCGCGTCCACGGGCTCCGGAGCCGGGGCGGCGCTACCCGCGCTTCCCGCCGCCAGGGTCACCGTCAACGCGCCTGCGATCCACGCCTTCATGGGGGAGTCTCCGTGTACAAGGTTTTTGCAAACCTTAGACATAGCCTTGACAATCTCTGGACGCAAACGCTACCTCTAGGTGAGAAGGCTGCCGCCGTGCTCCCGACTTCGGAGATCCGCTGTATGGCCACCCTGCTTCCCAACGTGCAGCAGACCTCCGCCGGAGCAGGACCCCCGGAACACGCCTGGCTGCAGCTCGTGCAGGCTGAGGTGGAGGCCGCGCTCGCCCAGCTGTTCGAGCTGCCGGACGAGCAGGGCCTGGACGCACGTTGGACACACGCGGCGGCGCAGGCGCGGGCCTATGCGCTGCGGCCGGCGAAGCGGCTGAGGCCGGCGCTGGTGCTGGCGGGGCACGGCCTGGCGCGCGGGAGCACCGCGGTGCCGCCGGGGCTGTGGCGCTTCGCCGCGGGGCTGGAGCTGCTGCACACGTTCCTGCTCATCCATGACGACGTGGCGGATCAGGCGGAGCTGCGACGGGGCGGGCCGGTGCTGCACCGGATGCTGGCCCCGGGCCGGCCGGGCGAGGACCTGGCGGTGGTGATGGGGGACCACCTCTTCGCGCGCTCGCTGGAGGCGATGCTGGAGTCGGGGCTGCCGGGAGCATCCAGCGTGGCGCGCTACTACCTGGGCGTGTGCCGGCACACGGCGGCGGGGCAGTACCTGGACCTGGACCTGGCGCGCGTGCCGCTGGCGGAGATGTCGCTCTTCCAGACGCTGCGCGTGGCGCACCTCAAGACGGCGCGCTACGGCTTCTGCGCCCCGCTGGTGTGCGGCGCGATGCTGGGCGGCGCGGACGCGGGGCTGCTGGAGGGACTGGAGCGCGTGGGGCGCTCGGTGGGGCTCGCGTACCAGCTGCGCGATGATCTCATCGGTCTGTTCGGCGACGCGACCGTGGCGGGCAAGGCGTCCGACGGCGACTTCATGCAGGCCAAGCGCACCTTCCCGGTGGTGGCCGCGTACGTGCGCGCCACGCCCGAGGGCCGCGAGGAGCTGGAGCAGCTGTGGGCGCTGCCGGTGGAGTGCAAGGACGACGCGGCGCTCGCCCGTGCGCGGGAGCTGGTGGAGCACTTCGGCGGCCGTGCGGCGTGTGAGCGCGCGGTGGAGCGCGCGTCGCGTTCGGCGCGGCGGAGCCTGCAGGCGTTGCCCAATCCCCATGGCCTGAGGGACCTGCTGGATGCCCTCATCACCCGGCTGTCGCGTCGCGCTTCCTGAGGACACCGTCATGAGCGCACAGGGCAAGCGGGTCGTGGTGGTGGGCGCGGGGGTGGGCGGACTGGCCGCGGCGGCGAGGCTCGCGCGGCAGGGCTTCGACGTCCAGGTCTTCGAGAAGACGCACGGCCCGGGAGGCCGGTGCAACCAGCTCCAGGTGGATGGGTTCACCTGGGACGTGGGTCCCACCATCGTGCTGATGCCGGAGGTGTTCGAGGAGACCTTCCGCGCGCTGGGCCGCCGCATCGAGGACTACCTCACGCTGGTGCGGTGCGACCCGAACTACCGGGTGCACTTCCGCGACGGCTCGGATGTCACCTTCACGTCCGAGCTGTGCACCATGGGCCGCGAGCTGGAGCGCGTGGAGCCGGGCAGCTTCCAGCGCTACCTGGCCTTCATGGCGCAGGGCCGTGAGCAGTACCGCATCAGCCTGGACCACTTCGTGGGCCGCAACTTCAATGGCGTGAGCGACTACTTCTCCCCCGGGGTGCTGGCCAGGATTTTCAAGGCCCGTGCGCACCGCCGCATGTACGCGGACGTCAGCCGCTACTTCCAGGACGACCGGCTGCGCGCGGCGATGACGTTCCAGACCATGTACCTGGGCGTGTCTCCCTTTGAATCGCCCGCGGTGTATGGCCTGTTGCCCTTCACGGAATTGGGCGTGGGCATCTGGTTCCCGAAGGGCGGCCTGTATGCCATTCCGCTCGCGCTGGAGCGGCTGGCGCGTGAGGAGGGCGTGACGCTGCACTACGGCCAGGCGGTGGAGCGCATCCTCACCGAAGGCGGGCGCACCACGGGCGTGCGGCTCGCGGGGGGCGAGGAGGTGTCCGCGGATGCCGTCCTGTGCAACGCGGACCTGCCGTACGCGTACGAGAAGCTGCTGGATCCGAAGGACGCGCCGTTCAAGCGAGGCGAGAAGCTGCGCTTCACCTCCAGCGGCTACATGCTCTACCTGGGCATGAAGAAGAAGGTGCCGGGCCTGCTGCATCACAACGTGATGTTCGGCCGGGACTACGCGGGCTCGTTCGACGACATCTTCCAGCGCTTCCGCGTGCCGGAGGACCCCAGCTTCTACGTCAACGTGCCCACGCGCACGGACCCCTCGCTGGCGCCGGAGGGGAAGGACTCGCTCTACGTGCTGGTGCCCGTGCCGCACCAGCACCCGGGGATGGACTGGAAGGTGGAGGGCCCCAAGGTGCGCGCGAAGGTGTTCCAGCGCCTGGCGGAGCTGGGGTACCCAGACTTGGAAGCGGACATCGAAGTGGAGCGCGTCTTCACCCCGGATGACTGGGCGGGCACGTACAACCTGGCGCGCGGGAGCGCGTTCGGGCTGGCGCAGAACTTCTTCCAGATTGGCCCTTTTCGGCCGGCCAACGTGGACCCCCACGTGAAGAACCTCTTCTTCGTGGGCGCCTCCACGCAGCCGGGCACGGGCCTGCCCACGGTGCTCATCTCCGCGCGGCTCGTCACCGAGCGGCTGACGGCGTGGGCCCAGAAGCAGGGCGTGGCGCTGTCGCCTCGCGCGGGCGTCCCGGCGGTGGAGGTGGCGGCATGAGCGCGACCGCTTCTCCATCGCTCATCGCTCAGGGCTACCGGCGCGCGCGGGTCGTCACGCGCCACCACGCCAAGAGCTTCTTCTTCGCGTCGTATCTCCTCTTCGGACAGCGGCGGAAGGCGGCCTTCGCGCTGTATGCCTTCTGCCGGCGGCTGGACGACCTGGTGGACGCGGGCGAGAGCGCGCTGCCGGGTGAAGCGCCCATGGCCCTGGCGACGCGGCTGGCCCGGGCGCGCGAGCGCGTGGCGGAGGTGTACCTGCCGCTGCCGGAGCTGGCTTCGAAGGAGCTGGGCCCGCCGTCCGCGCGCCAGCCCTCCGCGGAGGCGCCGTCGCCGTGGGACCCGAGCGAGTTCGCGGCCCTGCGCCACACCATCCACCACTACCGGATTCCGGAGCAGCCCTTCCAGGACCTCATCTCCGGCATGGAGATGGACCTGACGAAGGTGCGCTACGACACGTGGGAGGAGTTGGACCTGTACTGCTACCGCGTCGCGGGCGTGGTCGGGTTGATGCTGACGCCGGTGCTGGGCTGCGAGGACTCGCGCGCGGTGGAGCCGGCGGCGGACCTGGGCCGCGCGATGCAGCTCACCAACATCCTGCGTGACGTGCGCGAGGACCTGGAGCGCGGCCGGGTGTACCTGCCCTCGGAGGAGCTGCATGCCTTTGGCATCACCGAGGACGACCTGCGCGCGGGGCGGGTGGACGCGAAGTGGCGCGACTTCATGCGCTTTCAAATCCAGCGTGCGCGGGCGTACTACGCGCGCGCGGCGGCGGGCGTGCGCTACCTCACCGGCTTTGGCAGCCAGCGCATGGTGCGGCTGATGGGCGCCATCTACGGCGACATCCTGCGCGACATCGAAGCGCGGGATTACGACGTGTTCAGCGGCCGGGCCCACACGACGACGGGACGCAAGCTGGAGCTGGCGGCGACCGTGTTCCTGCGCCCCTGGGCCGCGCTGCCGGAGGCGCCCCTGGCCCTGCCGTCCGCGCCGGTGCCGCTGTTGCCCACGGGCACGGGAGGCTCGCGATGAAGGCCTCGCGCGTGGCGGTGATTGGCGGCGGCATTGGTGGGCTGACGGCCGCGGGCCTGCTGGCGAAGGAGGGCCACGCGGTGACGCTGTTCGAAGGCGGCCCGTCCCTGGGCGGCAAGGCGCAGGCGGTGTCGGTGGAGGGGCTCACGCTGGACACGGGCCCCACGCTGCTCACGTTGCCGGCGCTGGTGCGCGGAACGTTCGAGCAGCTGGGCGCGGTGGACCTGCTGCCGCCGTTCACGGAGCTGGAGCCGCAGTGCACCTACCACTTCACGGACGGGTGCGGCTTCACGGCGTACAAGGACCTGGAGCGCATGGCGGACAGCGCCGCGGAGCTGCGGCCCATCGAGCGCAAGGGCGTGCACTCCTTCTACGCGGAGGCCGCGGCCATCTGGCGCGCGGCGGGCGAGCCCTACCTGGAAGCCCCCTTCGAGGGCATGGCCGGCTTCATGGCGCGCGTGGCCCGCCGGGGCATCGGCGCGATGCTGGCGGGGATGAAGCTGGACACGCTGCACGCGCTGGCGGCGAAGCACTTCCAGACGCACCACCTGCGGCAGTACGTGGGGCGCTTCGCCACCTACGCGGGCGGGTCGCCGTATGCGTCCAGCGCGGCGTTCGCGCTCATCCCGCACATCGAACATGCGTATGGCGTGCATCACGTGCGCGGCGGCATCGGAGCGCTGGTGGAGGCGCTGGGGCAGGCGGTGCGGCGGCTGGGCGTGACGGTTCACCTGGACACGCGTGCGCGCTTCGAGCGCATCACCGAAGGCTACCGCGTGGAGCCGGTCGCGGAGGTGTTCGACAGCGTGGTGGTGAACGCGGACCCGTTGGCGTCGCTGCGCCGGGAGTCGGAGCCGCTGTCGCTGTCCGGCTTCGTGCTGCTCCTGGAGGTGGAGGGGCGCACGGCGGTTCCGCACCACGCGGTGATGTTCGGCGGGGACTACCGGAAGGAGTTCGATGAACTCTTCGCGGGCCAGCTCGCCACGGACCCCACGGTGTATGTCTGCAACCCGTCCGCCACGGATTCGAGCATGGCGCCCCCGGGCCGCACGGGGCTGTTCGTGATGGTGAACGCGCCGGCCATGCCGCTGGAGGAGGGCAGGGCGGAGCAGGCCCGGCGTGACTGGGAGTCCAGCGGGGAGCGCGTGCGTGAGCAGATGTTCGAGAAGCTCGTCCGGCACTACCCGGCGTTGAAGGGGCGCGTGCGCGTGGTGGGGCAGCGCTCGCCGGTGGACCTGGCGGCGCGCGGGGCCCCGGGGGGCTCCA
The DNA here is from genome assembly GCF_003611625.1 of Corallococcus sp. CA054B. Lineage (NCBI taxonomy): Bacteria > Pseudomonadati > Myxococcota > Myxococcia > Myxococcales > Myxococcaceae > Corallococcus > Corallococcus sp. CA054B. The sequence continues at coordinate 3,091 of NZ_RAVY01000147.1, read as the reverse complement.
TCTACGGCTTCCTGCCGCATGGCCGCTTTGGTCCGTTCCGCAGGCCGCGCATCCGGGGCGGCACGCCGGGGCTGTTCTTCGCGGGCGGTGGTACGCATCCGGGCGGCGGGGTGCCGCTGGTGATGCTGTCAGGGCGGTTCGCGGCCCAGATGGCGTCCGCGCACCTGCGGGAGGTCGCATGAAGTCCGTCCTCGCCCAGAACCTCCTGTCCGACGCGGCGGAGTCGTGTGCCTTGCCCGAGCTGCCGGACATGCCGGGGGCGTACCGTTGGTTCTACGCGGACGTGACCGCCGGGCCGTACAGCGCGGTGTGCATCTTCATGCTGGGGTCGTTGTTCTCACCGCGCTACTCCGTCGCGGCGCGGCGGGGCGGACATCCGCTGGCGTACAGCGCGGTGAACTTCGCGCTCTACCACCAGGGTGTGCGCAAGTTGTGGGTGCTGAGCGAGTACCCGCGCGTGGAGATGCAGGGACCGGGACGGCTGTGCATCGGCCGCTCCACGTTGACGTACGCGGTGGATGGCACGGTGCGCATGGAGGTGGATGACGGGACGGCGCCGTGGGGCCGTCCGGTGCGCGCGAGCCTGACGTTGCGGCCGCTGACGGGGCGGGGCACGGAGGTGCAGCTCATGCCGGGCCTGCCGCACTACTGGCAGGCATTGGCGCCCCGGTCGGAGGCCCGGCTGGAGGTGTCCACGCTGGGCGTGACGGCGGAGGGGATGGGCTACCACGACACGAACCACGGCCAGGAGTTGCTGGGCGCGCGGCTGTCCGGCTGGCACTGGGCGCGCACGCACCACGCGAACCACACGGTGGTGGACTACCACCTGCCGGACGGCGTGGCGCCGGTGCGCATGGTGGCGGGGGCGAATGGCGTGGTGTGCGAGCGCGGCCCGAATCCCGAGGCGCGTCCCACGAACCTGACGGGCTGGGGGCTGCGTGTCCCCGCGAGGCTGCACACGGGCAACGAGGTGGTGGGCGTACCGCACCTGCTGGAGTCGTCGCCCTTCTACGCGCGGCTGGAGTCGAGGCGGGACACGCTGGACACGATGGGCGAGGTGGCGGACTTCCGCCGCTTCCATTCCCCGTTCATCCGCTGGATGGCGCACTTCCGCACGCGCATGGGGAGGGCGGGATGAGCGCGCTCCCGCTGGGGGGCATGGGGCGGCCTGCGCGGAAGAACGCCATGGGCGCGCATGCGACTCCGTTTCGCGAGCGCAAGGGACGGACGCCATGAACGCGCTCGGCTTCTTCACGCTCGGATGGACGGCGATGGCCGGTGGCTTCAGCGCGGTGGCGCTGGCGCGGCTGTATCGCCGTGCCCCCGTGCCGGCTGGGGGGGCGTTGCCGTCCGTGCTGCTCCTGCGCCCCGTGGATGCGCCCACGCCGCTGGAGCTGGAGAACCTGGCGCTCCCCATCGACTACGCGGGGCCGCTGGAGCAGGTGGTGCTGTCTCCGTACCGGCCGCGTCTGGCCGAGGGCGTGCGCTGGCTTCCGAGCGATCCGGTATGCCCCAACCGCAAGGTGGGCCACCTGCTCTACGCGCTGGCGACGCTCGATGTTCGCGGGCGGGTGGTGCTCGCGGTGGACGCGGACGTGGCGGTGACGGGCGCGCTGGTGGAGGGCCTGGCCTCTCCGCTCGTGGCCGGCGCCGCCTTGAGCACCGCCGCTCCCACTCCTGTTGGCGCGGTGGACGCCGCGGGTCGCGCGATGGCGGGACTGCTCCGTTATACGCACCACAGCTTCCGCGCGCTGCACGCGATGAGCGCGGGCGCGCAGGCCGTGTGCGGCAAGGCGCTCGGGCTGTCACCGCGCGCGGCGGAGGAGCTGGCCGGACTGTCGGACCACATTGGCGAGGACCTGGAGCTGGCGAAGCGGCTGCATGCGCAGGGGCTGGACGTGGCGCTGAGCCCCGCGCCCGCGTGGGTGCCTGTCGCCCACGGGGCGTCCTGGCGCGTGCCGCTGGAGCGCTTCACGCGCTGGATGCAGGTGCTCGCGAGCCACCGGCCGGGTCTGTATCCCACCGTGCCGCTGCTCTTCACGCCCACCGTGCCGCTGTTGCTCCTGGCCGCGTGGCTCCATGAGCCCGCCGTCTGGCTCGCGGTGGCGGCGCTCGTCGCCGTGCGCACGTTGCTGTCGCTGCGCCTCGCCGTGTTGAGCCGCGTGCCCTCGGAGGTGGACCAGGGCCACGCGCTGACGGATTGGCTACAGGGTGAGCTGCTGCTGCTCGCGGCCTTCGCGGCCTCGCTGACGCGGCAGGGAAGGGTGACCTGGCGCGGCCATACCTACGCGCTGGAAGCTGGGGGACGCATGGTGCGGGTGGCGTCGCAGTGGAGTGGAGGCCCGGGATGACCTACGCGCGCTTCCTGGGGCTCTTCGTCGTCCTGCCCATCTTGTTCCTGCTCGTGCGCTACCGCCGCACGCTGTCGTGGCGCGGGCTCGCGCCCATGGGCTTGCTGCTCATCATCGTCTACGCGGCCACGTCGCCGTGGGACAACATGGCCGTGAAGTGGGGCCTGTGGGGCTTCGACCCGGAGCGCATCTGGGGCGTGAAGCTGGGCTATCTGCCGCTGGAGGAGTACCTCTTCTTCGGCCTCCAGACGCTGCTCGTGGGCCTGTGGGCGCGCGACCGGCTGGAGCGCGCGCTGGCCAAGAAGCCACGGCCCGTGGCTCAAGAGCAGAAGTCCGTCCGCGCGGAGCGGGCCCTGGAGCCTTCCGAGGTGTCGCCATGATGGAGACGCGCTGGGCGTACCTCATCCACCTGCTGGCCTGGACGCTGCCGGTGATTGCCATTCAACTGGCGGCGCTCGTGATGCACTACAAGGCCCGCTCGGGGGAGGTGCTGCGCGCGGTGCTTCCCCCGGCGTTCGTCATCGGCGTGTACCTGTCCATCGCGGACCACCTGGCCATCTCCACCGGCATCTGGAACTTCGGAGAGGGGCGCCACGTGGGCGTGTACGTGGGCGCCGTGCCGCTGGAGGAGATCCTCTTCTTCCTCATCACGAGCGTGCTGGTGTCGCTGGGGCTCGCGCTGTTCACGGCGCTCCTGCGGCTCCGGGAGGCGCGGGCGTCTTGATTCGCGCGGCCAAGGG
>NZ_RAVY01000146.1:0-24905 GCF_003611625.1 Corallococcus sp. CA054B | reverse complement strand
GGAGGGCGGGGGGTGGCCCGCGCGGCGGACGTGACGAAGGAGGGCGACGTCGAGGCCCTGGTCCGCTTCACGCTGGAGACGTTCGGGAGGCTCGACGTGGGCGTCAACGCGGCGGGGGGAACGTTCGGCGGTGGGCCCACGCACACGCTGGACACGGCCTCGTTCCGGGAGTGGATCGACGGGTACCTGGTGAGTGCGTTCCCGTCGACGAAGCACGAGGTGGCCGCGATGTTGAAGTCGGGCGGAGGCAGCGTCATCAACATCGGGACGTTCGTGGGACACACGAAGGCGATCCCCGGGACGTCTGGCTACGCCGCCGCGAAGACGGGCCTCATCGGGCTCACGCGCACCGTCGCGGCGGAGTACGCACCGCAGGGCATCCGCGCGAACGTGCTCGTCTCCGGCGGCGCGGATACGCCCACGTTCCGGCTCTGGAACGGCTCCGAGGAACAGCGCGCCGCCGCCGCCCGGATGCATGCGCTCCAGCGCGTCGCGAACCCGGAGGAGATCGCCAACGCGGCCGTCTTCCTCGCGAGTGGGGAGGCGTCGTTCGTCACGGGAAGTGTCCTCACGGCGGATGGCGGGGTCTCGCTGGGCTGAGTGGCCCGGCGCGGGCTTGGGGGGCGGCAGCCGGTCCGCGCCTGTTCACCGCCGCGCGTGGGGTGGAGGACATGGGTTCCGCCGGGCGGGGAGGTGACTTAAGTCTCGCGTGGAGGCTTCAGGGCCAGGAGGGCACCGCGCGGATGTGGATCGAGCACGTCGACAAGCTGATTGGGATGCTGGGGCCGTTCGGGTTCCTGGTGCTCGGCGTGGCGGCGATGCTGGAGTACGTGGTGCCGCCGTTCCCGGGTGACACCATCGTGCTCATGGGCGGCGTCTACGCCGTGCGCGGGGAGAAGCCCTGGTGGCTGGTGCTCGCGGTGGTGACGGCGGGCAGCGTGGTGGGCGCGTTCATCAACTACTCCGTGGGCAAGTGGCTGGCGAAGCGCTTCGAGGCGCAGCCGGGGCGCTCCTTCTTCGGGCTCACGCACGCGCGGCTGGAGCAGGTGCAGGCGCGCATGCGGCACGCGGGGCCGTGGCTGCTGTTGGTGAACCGCTTCCTGCCGGGCATCCGGGGCGTCATCTTCATCGCGGCGGGGGCGGCACGCATGCCTCGCTTCAACGCGCTGGTGCTGGGCGCCATCTCCGCGCTGGCGCACAGCGGGCTCATCCTGGCGCTGGGCATGGCGGTGGGCGGCAACCTGGAGCGGCTGACGGTGCTGGTGTCGCGCTACCAATATGCCGTCATCGGGCTGTTGGTGGTGGCGGCGCTGGGGTTCGGCGTGCGGGCGCTGACGCGGCGGCGTGAGTCCGCCGTGGAACCGTAACGGGCCCGGTCGGGCAGGAAAATGTGCGGGGACGACCTGCCAGGGTGGGCCGCACGTTGCGCGGGCCCGGGGGGGCGCGGTTGAGTCGGGGGCATGTTCCGCGCCCGTGCTCGCTGGTGGCTGCTGCTGTTGCTCGTCCTGGTGGGAGGGTGCCGCTGTGGCGACGACCCCAACGTGGGCGGTGCGAGCGCCAGCTTCCGGCCGCAGCAGGAGGTGGTGGACTTCGGCCGGGTGCTGGAGGGCACGCAGGCGCGCCGTTCGCTGACGCTGGTGGCCACCGGCCGCGCGAGTGTCACGGTGGACGCGGTGACGGACGCGCCCTTCTTCGTCGTCGTGTCCCAGATTGTCGTAGGGGGCAGCGGCACGGGCACGGTGGACATCCTGTTCTCCGCGGGCAACACGCCGGTGGAGGGGGAGCTGGTGCTCACCGCGGGGCGCACCACGACGAAGGTGAAGCTCACCGGCGTGGGTGTGCGCCCGCTGCCATGCGTGCCGCAGGGGGAGTGCCGCGACTCGCGCTTCGACCTGGAGTCCGGCCAGTGCATCGAGTCCCCGCTGGATGACGGAGCGTCATGCATCCCCAGCAGCCGTTGCCAGGAGAACGGTCGCTGCCAGGCAGGTGTCTGCGTGGGACAGCCGCGCACGTGCGATGACGACAACCCGTGCACGGTGGACAGCTGTTCGCCGACGCAGGGCTGTGTGACGGCCAACGTGGCGTGCCCGGTGCCGAGCAACCCCTGCAAGGTGGGCGTGTGCGACCGCAACGAAGGCTGCAAGGAGGCGGACGTGGCGGACTTCAGCCCGTGCGGCGCGGTGAGCTGCAAGGCGGCGCAGGTCTGCTTCAGCGGCACGTGCCGGTCCGTGACGCCGCCGGACGGCTTCGTCTGCGCGCCGGCCACGCCCTGCCAGGACGAAGGCACGTGCAGCGCGGGCGAGTGCGTGCGTCCGGACGCGGGAGACCTGGAGCCCGACTTCAGCGCGGAGCTGGGCGGGGCGCCCGTCGCGGAGGACGGCGGGCCGGTGCTGCTGGTGGACGACGGGACGGTCTACGTGTCGGTGTGCGGTGAGGACGCGGGCTGCTGGCTCGCCGCGTACACGGAGAGCGGGCTGCTGCGCTACGAATCGCCCTACGAGGACGGAGGCGCGAGGACGCTGCTCGCGGTGTCGGACGAGGGCGTGGTGGTGCTCGCGCCGGAAGCGCTGGAGGCCTACGCGCCCCGCGGAGTGGGCGAGCTGCGCTGGCGCACGTCACTGGCGTTCGCCGATGCGGCGCTGGATGGAGGGGATGGTGTGCCCGGCACAACGGGAGCGGGCAGGGTCGCGCTCACGAAGGAAGGGGACGTGCTGACGTACGTCACGTGGAGCGAAGACGCGGGCACGGAGCCGCTGCGCTCGCGGTTGGTGTTGCTGAGCGCGGACGCGGGAGTGCCGCTGGCGATGGGGCCAGAGGAGGACGGTGGCGGAGCGGCGAGGCTCGCGGTGGACGACACGCGCGGCGCGTACCTCTACACGCCGTGGGATGGACGGCTGGCGTTCACGGACCAGGCACCGCCTGAAATGAGCACGGACGGCGGGACTCTCATGGCGTTTGGTGATGCGAGCGGGGACGGTGGCATCGCATCGCTGAGCCTCGAAACACTCGATGCGGGTGTCCCTGGCGGCGCGCCGTCACTGGCGCTCGCATCGGGACGGTTGCTCGTGGGCACGCGGGCCTTCCTGGATACGGATGGAGGTGTGCTCACCGCACTGGATTGGGACGCGGGCACACGCACGCTGTCGCCCCTGTCCGAGCCCGTGCTCATGTCCCCCGGAGGCGCGGCCGGCCATGCGTTCGCGCTTTCGTGCGACCACACGGATGGCACTCCCTGCGTCGACGCGGAGTTGCGCACCGTGCTGCGCTCATTCAGTTCCGACGACGGCCACTTCTTCTCGGAGGTGGACGTGTTGCCCTCGCCGGTGCTGCCCGGCGTTTTCCACGAAGCCGCGCTACTGGAGCAGAACACCATGGGCGTGCTCGCGGACGCGGAGTTGCTGAACGGTCAGCGCCAGGCGTGGCTCGAATGGATCGCCTTCGGCAACAAGCTCAACCAGTGCTCCCTGCCGGGCCGCGTGGAAGTGGCAGGAGCGGTGTTCGCGGGAGACCTGCTGTACGTGGCCCTGCGCCGCGACGGCGTCTGGTGGCTGGAGTCCTATCCCGTCGGAGGACGCGCCGAATCCCGAGGCTGGCCCCAGCGCAACGCCAGTCCCGCGGGCACACGCCTTGAGTAGGTCGCGAGAGGTTCGAGAAAAATTCGGGCCGCATGTACAGCAGAGGTCGTGAGAGTCTCTCGCTTCCGTGGCGTTCACGCACCTCGTGTGATTCTCCTCGGAAAATAGGCAGACTCGGCAAGTTGCCACTGGGGCGACTGCTCCCTGGGAGTGGAAACGCTGTACTCACTTCCTGACTGTTGGGGGCGGGCGACGCTCAGATCCATGGTTGGGTGGGCACGGCCCCATTCAAGAAGGGAGAGTCGCGTACGGGCGTGAGTGGGACGGACGTCCAGTGAGCCCAATCGACAGGTTAGAATGTGACGATGCCAGGATACGCCAGTCGCGAGCAGTCCGTGATCAGCTTCCGGTCTCCCCTGCAGGTTCATGTCGCGTGGCATGGGTGCGTGCAGGACAGCCTGGGGCAGCGGCTTGCCCAGGCCTTGTTCCGTAAGTTGCAGCGCCGAGACATGCCTGCCTCCGGTAGCAGCGAGATTCCGGTCTGGCTCGCGGGACTAAGGATTCCTGCAGCGCCGCGGGGTCGACCTGTCCTTGACGACGCGGATCGCAATGCCCTCGTCGTAGTCATTGACTCGGAACTATACCGGGCCCGCGTTCCAGCCTGGCGCCAGCTCGTCGAGGATTTTACTGCTCATCCAGACTTTGCTGCCGGACGGAGAGCCTACATCCCGGTGGCAGCAACGAGCGGCGCGCACCTGCTCTCTCCAGTGCCTGCAGTGGCGAACACGAACGCTGTGCCCGCCCGGGATGGATCTCAGCAGCGGGACCTCGGCAGCATTGTTCAGGACATCCAGGTCGTCCTAGCTCGGATGCTCACTCCGTCCGGTATGCCCGAACTGCCCACGTTGTTCTTGAGCCACGCCAAGGCGGATGGCGAGGTTGTGGCGCAGGAACTTCGTGAGCATCTCTTCAAAAAGACCCAGCTCAAGACCTTCTTTGACCGTAATGATATTCCTCATGCCTCGAATTTCGAGACCAGCATTGAGCATGTGATTGCGAACGCGTTCGTGGTGCTCATCTGGACCGACAGATTCGCCGATAGCCAGTGGTGTCTGCAGGAGTTGGGCTGGGCCCTCAAGTATTCCCGCCCCATTCTCGTGATTGATGCCATCCGCGAAGGCGCCCCACGGATCCTGCCCGGCTTTACGAACCTCCCCATTATCCGATGGCAGGGCAATCCGGATACTGTAATCCGGGCCATTGTGTCCGAGTTCCTTCGAGGCATGAGCCAGCAGGCGCTCATCGGCTCCTGCGTCGAGGCCCTGGGCATGGATGCTAGCAGTGTAATTGCCCGTTCGTTGCCTCCAGCTCTCCAGTCGGAGTTGTTGACTCGCCTTGAAGTATCCACCCATGCGTCCTCGGAAACTCTTCACGTTTATCCAGATCCTCCCCTGCCTGGAGAGGAATTGGCGCTACTGGCGCGCATGGGCATCCGTGCGATAACCACAACCCAGTTGCTGGCGCACGGCCCTGCTGCGAGCAATTCGCGGGATGACGAGCCCTTAAAGGGCGTACAAGTAGTCTTTTCCACGTCCAATGATGAGGAGGATCTTGAGGTCTGCGGGCAGTCGACAGAGCACCTTGATGCGGTGCTGAGTGGAATGGCACTTCACATGTTCGTTCTCGGCGCTAGTTTCGCGACGGGCGGCGACTTTCGCTCCAATGGGTTCGTGACTAGGCTGATAGACTCAGTGAGGCCATACGCACGAGAGAACGCTGTTGCAGAACGCTTCGAGTCTCACATTGTCTGGCCAATCCATAAGGAATGGAAGATGGAAGACATGGAGGAGCGGGAGTTGCATGTTACTCTTGTCCTCCACCCGCCTCCAAACAGTCGTGCCGGCCCATCAGTGAGGATGGACTCGAAAATTCCTCCGTTGGAGTGGGCGCTTGCTCTCACGGAAATGCGGCGCTCGCTTATCAAGAATGCGACGTGCCTCGTTGCCATTTGTGGCAGGCGGTTTGGCTTCCGGGGGCGCTATCCCGGCGTACTTGAGGAACTCGCGCTCGCCATCGAACTGAAGATTCCTGTTTACCTCGTCGCGGGACTAGGAGGCGTCACCCGGGATGTCTGGGATGTTATCAGTGCCGACGATCCAGCTTGGAGCCCCGACGTTTTCGACCTCCAGCAGCACATCGAGAAGGCCGAGGAGTACGCCGAACTGGTCAAGGACCTAGCGCATGAGCCTAGTCTGAAGCCTGACTTCTCAGGAGTGCGGATGCTCCTCCGGCGGCTCGGGCTAAAGGGACTTTCTGAGATCAACCGGTTGACGGAAGATGAAAATCGCCAGCTAGCCTCCTCTCGAAGTCCCTTGGAGATTCACGCGCTCATCGCTAAAGGGATTTCCCGGTTGAAGGTTGGCCGAGCAGAGGTCATGCGTTAAGCCTGCGCGCTAGTTCGTGCACAAAGTTCACGTCCTTCCGCCCAAAAAATCCTACATGGCATTCTCTCTGAATACCTTTGGGGAGGTGGCTAGGGGGTGTCCCTAATTGAGCCACATCCGAGTGCAGGCGATGTGGATGAGGGCAAGGTAGTTGCGGGCTGTCTTCTCATATCGAGTCGCGAGGCGGCGGAAGCGCTTGAGGCCATGGAAGAACCGCTCGACCAGATAACGAAGGGCGTAGAGCTTGCGGTCCTTCGCAAGGGCTCTGGGGCGCTCCGGCTTGGAGGCAATGACGGCCTTCATGCCGAAGAACTTGAGCAGGGCGCGGAACCAGTCCGCATCGTACCCGCTGTCGGCGATGCAGGCCTCGCCCACCGCATGCATTATCAGGTCGTCGGCCTTGGTCATCTCGTGCCGCTGGCCGGGCGTCAGCTCGATGTGGCGTGGCCGACCTCGGCTGTCGACGAGGGCATGGACCTTGGTCGAAAAACCTCCTCGAGAGCGTCCCAGAGCGTTGTGTTGGACCCCCCTTTTCCTCCTGCGGCGTCCAGATGCGCCCGGATGGTGGTGCCATCAAGGATGGAGGCTTCGTCCCTCGGCACGGGGGGATTCGACTCGACCTGCACTTCCTTGAAGAGCCGCTCCCACACGCCGCGCTTCGACCAATTGTTGAAGCGGTTGTGCACGGACTTCCACTTGCCATATCGACCGGGCAGGTCTCGCCAGGGGCTGCCGGTCCGAGCGAGCCAGTACACGGCGCTGACAAACAGACGCTCGCCTTTGAGCGAGTGCCGTCCCCGCCGGGGAGGCAGAAGCGGGCGGATGCGCTTCCATTCCTGGTCGGTGAGTTCATGTCGGTGCATCCCCTGGGGTAGGCAATGGCCCCGCTTCAGTGCAACCCCTCCTGCCGATGCTCGACCGAGGGCTCGACTGCTTCCCTCGGCCGCAGCGCATCTTCCCTCGTTTAGGGACACCCCTTAGTCGGAGGGGACACTTGAGCTGTATGCTAGAGTAACCAGATGCATAGGCGTTTGACTCGCCATCTTGGTATGCTGACTGTGAAGTAAATACTTTGACGGGGGAAACTGACGATGCCGCATTCCATTTTCATTAGCTACGTCTACGAAGAAAAGCCATACAAGGACAGGGTCGCAGGCTGGATTGAAGGGCATCGGTTGGGTTCCAACGTGGTTGCTACGTGCGAGCGTTCCGATGTCCGGCAGCACGGAGAGCAGGAAATCCGCAACCATCTGCGGCCTCTGATTCAGGGCTCTGCTGCGGTCCTCGTTCTCGTGGGGGATACGAGTCACAGCCGTAAGTGGATTGACTACGAGGTCTCGGTGGCGCAGTCGCATCGCAAGCTCATCATTCCCATACGTGTTCCTGGGACGCTTGGCGGCTTGCCGCGGGAGATTCGCGCAGAACCAGAAGTTGCCTTCGAGCCCAACGCTATCGCCAGGGTCCTGCGGGAGAAACTGGGCTGAGGTTTGTTGGCCTCCGCGTTAAATTCGGCGCCCGAGTGCGAGACGTGCAGGAGTCGGGCGCGTGAAAGTAGAAGTCACCGTGCCGTGTGAGGAATAGAGTACCGTGACCTGAAGCGTCCCCTCATTTTCGATTTCCCTCGGAGCTGGCTCGCTCGGCCGCTCACACGTTCTCCCAGGGGAATCCTCAAATGAGGGGATAACTCAGCGTCGTGGCGGGACCCATCTCTTGGGCGTTAAGTAGTGGATTAACTCAAAGGCGGCATCTAGCAGGGTATCGTCGTTAAGACTTTTGTCATTGAGCCGGTTGAAGGCCTCATTCGGGAACTGCCCTGGATAGACTTCCGTGAGACGTGGTGCGATCTCATTCCACACTTGCTCAGCCACGCCGCCAGTGGCTCCTATTGGAATAGGATAGACCCCACGCGCTCGGGCGAGTTCATACTCCTCGCGGCATCCCGGCGAGAGAATTGGAGTTTCATCTACTAGCTTGGTGCCTGTTATGAGTATGATGAATCCAACGCCCTCAAGCATCTCTTTTCGATACTTGGTATATAGGTCTGGTCTTCCGAGTGGAAATGGGCGGAGCAAAAGTCGCTGACCCACGCGAGTTTGGTCGTCAGCGTAGGCCGCCTCCAAGGCTCCAGTAATTAGTGCCGCTCCGATGCCTAGGCCGAAGCCATTTACCAAATTGTAGTCATGGTTGATGATGCGCTTCCCGAGTTGAGAAACGAACTTTTCTAGGCGCTCCTTTCCAAACGGCTCGGTATGGGTTCCAGCTGCGCCTGAGACAAAAATGTGACGCCGAAGGTAGCGCCGTTCTAGCTCTTCCAGGAGAGCCGGGACCTCACTCCATTCGTTGATTAGTACCGTGTGGATGCCGTAGCGTTTTAGGTCTGCGATGCGTAAAGCCTGCTTCCGGATGGCATAGTCTGTCTCCTGTTGAGACCTCCACTGTTCAGGCTGTTCCTTCCGCATGACTGTATAGTGTGTGCGGGGCGAGTTGCCGCAAGATGCGCGGACTTGGCCAAGAACATGGTCGAGATTGGGGTCGGAGAAGCTGAAGCCTAAAAAAAGGAATGTTTTGCTGCTTAAATCGCCGCGTAAGTGCACGAGGAAGTCGCCATGATTGCGCGCGTAGTTTTCGTAATCGTCGCGCGAAATGATGACATTTTCGGTTTCTCGTTCGTCCCCATGCATTTTGTATACAGTGGCAAGGGCCCCTTTTCTGGTTGTTGCGAGGCTGCTTCTCTTGCTCTTTATATCTGGTCTCTTTTGGGCGTCCTTTAGAGCTTCTTCGATAAGCGAGTCGTAGTTTGTTGTCCAGTATGTGTGAATTGGAAGTCGTGCCAGAATGTGATGTGAGGCTGTGGGGCGTGCATCCTCGCTAAAGGCTGCGTGTAGGTGTGCGTTGAGTCGCGAGCGGTCCTGGGTATTGCTGTTTACGTGATACTGAGCGACCGCAACAAGATCTGGTTCGAATTCAATGTTGAGTCCCATTTCTTCGGCAATTTCACGCAAAAGCCCCTTCCAGTCTAAGTACCCAGCTGCTCTGGAGAGACCTGCGCCAGCGAAAACGGCGGCCGTGCCTTGGACAAGGGCAACGCCGTACTCACTGAAAAACGCCTCACGACTCAAGCTCTCGTCACCCGTAAAGCTTGGACTCATCGGCCGGCATCCCGAGCAGCCTGCTCTACCCAGTTGCCAAAATGCTGGTATCCATTGTCGTTGATCCAGTCGTAGCAATTAACCCGGTAAGACAAAGGTATGTCGAACCCACCTTTGCGTTCGTGTACGTGTCTGAATGGATTGTCGCCTTGTGTGTTGATTTGCAACGCGCTCAGGAATGACCGGGCATCTGAAATGTTGTGGATGTAGATGCCAAGCAGGCCGTTGCTTCTGGCGAGGCTTTGTTCGATTTCATACCGCACGTATGGGCGAGATGCAGTCTCTTGCCCAATGAGGACAACAGTGACGCTGGTGTTGTCGAGCGCGCCATTAATCATTCGCTTTATTGCGGCATCGCCTTTGAGCTTTGCCTCTTCCCAGAGGCTGGAGTCAATGTAGCCTGCTTCAATGGATCCTTTGACCATGTTGCTGTTGCGCACAACATTGACCCGAAAGATGTCGCGCTCGTAATGGAAGCTGAAGAAGACTCTGCGCCCCATGAACTCCTCCGCAGTTTGTGGTGGCCTGAATCTAATCGCTCTGCTTGAAGCATCGCTAGTGCGGCCTGGATAGACTTCCGACCATCCGGAAGTGGGGCACGTGAGTGGATCTGTGGAGAGTGGACAGAGGTTGCTGTGGTGCAGCAATGTCCGAACAATGGACGGTGGCCTAATCCCGCCGGTATCTGGGTGAAGGGATCATTCGCGCCCTTGATAAGCCCCATCACGAGGAGTGTGGACGGGAGAGGTGGGCTTACCGCTACCGGCTCCGCATTCGATGGACCTTGGCGTCCTGACGGCCAAATGGAATTCCGCTATCGTTCAACAGATTTTGCTTGGTTGAAGTGTCAGCCGCCCGCGGCGGGGTCCACCCAGAGGTCCTCGAAGCGCACCTGCGGCGGCGTCTGGTGCAGCCGCAGGTTCTGCACGGAGGCCACCGCCACCGCGCGCGTACGGTCGTGGTACAGCGGGATGAGCGGGCAGTCCTCGCGCGCGAGCATCTCCGCGCGCCGGTACAGCTGCGAGCGCAGCTCCGGGTCAATGGACACGCGCGCCTCGGCGGTGAGCCGGTCCAGCTCCGGGTTGCGGTAGCCCAGCGGGTACACCGTCTGCGCGCTGGAGTTGAGCAGGAAGTGCAGGAACGCGTCGGGGTCCGGGAAGTCCGCCAGCCACAGCGTGCGGAACGCCGGGACCTTCCCCTCGCGCAGGCGCGCCAGGTACTCCTCCGGAGGCATCTGCTCGTGGCGCAGCTCCAGCAGCCCTGCCTGGAGCAGCGGCCGGAAGAGCACCGCGTCCTCGGCCGACGTGTCGCGGCCCACCGCGTGGTGCAGGGTGAGCTGCAACCGCCGCACGCCCGCCTCGCGCAGGAGCCGCTCCGCCAGCGTCAGGTCCGGCACCGGCATGGGCCCCAGCTCCTGTGCCCCGTCCAGCAGCTCCGGCGGCGTGAAGGTGCGGGCCGCGCGAGCGCCCGGGTGGAACTGCTCCACCACGCTCGGGATGTCCATGCCCGCGCGCAGCGCCCGCCGCACGCGCACGTCGTTGTACGGCGCCTCGTTCAGGTTGAGGCCCAGGAACGCAGTGGAGGGCGTGGTGCTGGTCACCACCTGATGCGCGTCCAGCCCATGCGCCTCCGTGTGCTCCACGTGCAGGAACGACACGAGGTCCACCTGCCCGTCCAACAGCTGCCGCACCGCCTGTGGACGCGTCTCCGTGAGGACGAACTCCAACCGGTCCAGCAGCGGGAGCCCGCCGCGCCAGTAGGTGGCGTTGCGCTCCAGCACCATCCGGTCCGCCTGCATGCCCACGACGCGGAACGGCCCCGTGCCCACCAGCTTCCCCGCCGGGTCCAGCTTCGCCACCGCGGTGGCGGTCAGCGCCATGAGCTGGAGGAAGAACGCCTTGGGCTCGCGCAGGCGGATCTCCAGCGTGCCCTCGTCCAGGACCTCGATGCCCGTCACCTCGCGAGCCAGTCCGCTGGCGTACTCGCGCGCGCCCTCCACGTCCTCCAGCAGGCTGCGGTCCGGCGAGCGCAGCGCCGGGTCCATCAGCCGCTCCAGGTGCCGCTTCACGTCCTGCGCGGTGAGCAGGGCGCCGTCGTGGAAGGTGACGCCCCGGCGCAGATAGAAGCGGTAGCGGCGCGCGGACGGATCCGCGTCCCAGCGCTCGGCCAGGTCGGGCACCAGCATGCCGTCCTCCAGCCGCACGAGGCAGGAGAAGAGGCACGCCGTCAGCTCCGCCATCTGGTTCTCCACGGCGAACAGCGGATCCACCGTCTGCCGCGCGCGCAGCGAACCCGACTGATGCAGGCCCACCCTCAGCGTGCCGCCCACGCGGGCCCGGGGCAGCTGGAAGCGGAACACCTCCGCCTCCAGGCTCGCCGTCTCGTGGCCCAGCTGGTCCACCGTGCGGTCCAGCCCGTCGCCAATGCGGATGACCCGGCGCGCGTCCTCGCGCACCTGCGCGACCTCTTCGCGGATGGACGCGTCGCCCCGGGTGAGCACCTGGTGCGCGGACCTCAGCTCCTCGATGGCCGCGCTCAGGCGCATCACCGCCTCGGACAGGTCGCGGCCGGTGCGCGCCTGGGCCTCGGCCTTCTGGCCGGCGCTCTGGCCCACGCGGGACATCTCTTGAATCTGGCGCACCAGGTCCCGCGCGTTGCCGGACTGCTCGATGGCCATGCGCGTGATGTCCTCCACGCGCCGGGCCACGCGCTTGCTGGCCTCCACGACGGTGGCGCCCTGCGCCTCCAGCCGCTGCGTCTCCATCACCGTGGCCTCCACGGCGGCGAAGGTGCGCTGGGTGATGGAGCGGATCTCGCTTAGGGCCTCGGAGGCGCGGTCGCCCAGGGCCACGCCCGCGGTGGCCTGCTCGCGGCCCTCCTGCACCAGCGCCACGGCGGTCTCCACCGCGTCGCGGATGCCGGTGACCATGGTGCCAATCTCGCGCGTGGAGCGCGTGGTGCGCTCGGCGAGGCTGCGGATTTCGTTGGCCACCACGCCGAAGGGGCGGCCGTGCTCGCCCGCCTGCGCGGCGATGATGGCGGCGTTGAGGGCCAGGAGGTTCGTCTGGTCGGCGATCTCCTGGATGACGTCCACGATGCGGCCAATCTCCAGCGACCGCGTGCCGAGCATCTCCATCAGCTCGGCCGCCTTGCGCACCGTCTCCTCCACCCGGTACATGCCCTGCACGCTGTCGCCCACCAGGGCTTCACCGCGCTGGGCGGTGGCGGTGACGGCGATGGCCATGCTGTTGGTCTCCGTGGCGCGGCGGCGCACGGCGTCGATGCCGCCCTCCACCAGCGCGACAAAGTCCTCCGCCTCCGAAGCGAAGCGGCCCAGCTCGTCGCCGGACGCGGCGATGTGGGTCAGCCGCTCCGTCATCGCCTGGGTGAGGCCGCTGGTGCGCTGGCTGAAGTCGTTGACGGTCTCCAGGCCGTCCACCACCTGGTGCAGCCGCTCGGTCATCTCCAGCAGGGCGCCCGTCGTCTCGTGCGCGAAGGTTTCAATGTGCTGCACGCGCTTGATGGCCACCTGGAGGCTGGTGCCGTTGCCGCCCACGGCGGTGAGCGTGCGCTCCACGGCGCCGCCCTGACGGCGCGCGGCCTCCAGCAGCATGCGGGCCTGCTCGCTCACGCCGTTGCCGGTGCGGTGCAGGTTGCTCGTCACGCGCTGCACCTGGGACAGGGCCCGGCGCAGGGACAGGATGAGGCGGCGCAGGTCCTCCTGGCCCTCGAAGCCGGTGTGGATGGGCGTGGTGAGGTCGCCTTCGGCCAGCCGGGACATCAGGTCGCGCCGCTCGCGCCGCCGCATGGCCGCGAAGCGGAACCACGACAGGTAGCTGCCGATGAGCCAGAGGAACGGCACGCCGAGCAGCAGCACCGCCCAGCCGGCCGTGTCATCCGGCTTGCCCGTCACCCAGTACAACACGAAGCCCAGGATGAGTGCGGAGACCAGGGCTGCCACCAGCCCGAACGAGAAGAGGTACCGTTTGGCGCCCATGGACGGGGTGGACGCTAACCCGCCTTCTCGCGCCGGTCCTGATTTCGACGCATGCTTCATGAGACATGAAGGCCCTGCTCGCCATCGCCATGCTGGCGCTCCCCGCAAACCCCGCCAGCACGGGCGCCGAGGCGGCCAGGGCCGGAAGTTCGGCCCGGTTCGTGTTCGCCTGGCGGGGCGTCCCGGTGGGCACGGTGGGCCTGTCCCTGGAGGCGGGTCGGTTCACGTACACCAGCCGGCACCTGCACGTGCGTGACGGCCACGCAGGCGAGCGCGTACGAGAAGTGGCCCTGCGGGTGGACGCGAGTGGACGCGTGACGGGCGCGGACGCGGTGCCCCAGGCGCTGTGGCTGTGGCGGGGCCCGCCCCCCGAAGGCTGCGTGAAGGGCCGCGAGGAGCTGTCCGGCCAGGAGGGGCCCCACTGCGTCACGGCGAGAAGCCCCACGAGCGCCGAGGGCACGATGCTGGGCGCCCGCTTCCGCGCCCGCTACGACGAAGGGGGACAGCTCCAGGCGCTGGAGGTGGGCGACTCCCGCTTCACCCGCGCGGCTCCCGGAGAGCGGCTGCGAGCACCGCCGGAGCTCTTCGCGGAGGGCGTGCCCGTGGAGGGCGGCACGGAGGGCGCGCTGAGGCTCGTTCCCGGCGGCACGGTCCCCACCCGGCTGCCGGAGATGACGGAGTGGACGCCGGCCGAGGCGCGCGCCCTGTCCGCGAAGGTGCACGCGGCCTTCCCGGACAAGGGGCCCTCGGCGGCGGACTGGCGCGCGGGAGGGGAGGGGGAGGCCGGAGGCTGCCTGGCGCACGCGCTGCGCTACGCATCCCTCGCCCGAGGCCGGGGCCAGCGGGTGGGGCTGGTGCACGGGCTGCTGGTGGTGGACGGCGGCCCTGCCCGGCCGCACGCCTGGGTGCGGGTGGCGCTGCGGGGCGGAGGGACGCTGGATTTGGACCCCACGTCCCTGGACCCCGTGCGCCCGGACACGCACCTGGCGCTCGCGCTGGTGCCGCCCGAGGGCCCCGCGCTGGAGGCCGGGGCGCGCTGGCTGTCGCTTTTGCGCGGGGACTTCCGCGTGGTGCGCGCTACTCGAACGGAATGACGGATAGCTTCGCGCCGGGCTTCACTTCCAGAATCTCCTTGGCGCGAGCGGGCAGGTGGATGACGGTGTTGTCCAGCCGGGCCTGGCAGCGCACGGAGCGGAAGCGGTTGCGGCCGGATTCGCGCTCGACGGCGACCAGCACGTCGTCGCCTTCCAGCTCGAAGTCCTCTTCCGCCAGCTTCACCGTGCGGTAGCGGCGCACCAGGGAGATGTCCGCCGTGTCCGCCTCGAAGTGCGGGCCGCCGTCGAACGGGTCGATGCGCTCCACGTACCGGAAGCCCACCCGCTCCAGCATCCGCTGCACGCCGCGCGTGGCCGGGCCCACCTCCCCCAGCACCTTCTGCACGCGGTCCGGGAACAGCGACGCGTAGATGTCCGACGCGGGGAACAGCTCCTTGATGAACTCCTTGTTCTGGCGGCTCAGCCGGTCGGCCTCCAGGTAGGTGAGCCCGGTGAACTTCTTCCCGCAGGCCTCCCACAGGAGGCTGCGCCCGTCCGGGAGCAGCGGCGGCAGGAGCTCCGCCAGCACGCGCGGCCGGAACAGCCGCCGGTGCATGGAGATGAAGAGGAAGCGCACGAAGGACAGCTGCTTGCCGGGCTTGTCCGGCGTCGCGCGGTAGGGCGGGTCCACCACCAGGCCGCCAATCTCCGTGGGGCCCTCGTAGTTGTACGCGATGGAGAGCACCTTGTGCCGCAGGTGCCGCTCCAGCGAGGCGGAGTAGTGCTCGCGCTCGCTCACCTCATAGTAGATGTGCGGCGCGTCGTACGTGCCGTGCTGGGCGATGATCATCGACGTGCCGATGATGAGGTTGTTGCGCACGTCCTCCAGCACGAAGAGGTACTCGCGCTCGAACGGGTCCTTCACCTTGCCGGCGAAGCTCTTCACCGACTTGTCGATGATGGCCTCGAGCGTCTCCTCGTTGTTCGGCAGGTTGACCGTGTTCAGCACCGCGGCAAGACGCTTCAGGCCGGGCAAGTCGGTTTTCTGGACGTCTCGCAGTACGAGCATGGGGCACACTGAAGGGCGCCCCGGGAAGGGAGCGCCGGAAGGGCCCGTGACCTTACACCACGCCCCCGTCCCGTCAGCCCCCTGGATGCTCCCCTGTCAATGACGCGTTGCGTTCAGGACATCGCTCCGCCGTCCGCTCGGTGGGTCCGGGCGGCCCGGCCCCGTCGTGAAACATGTTTCAATCCAGGTGGGGGCCTGCCTGGCTGCATGCTGTGTTGTCAGGCGTCTTGGAATGGTTTGGCGGGGGAATGAAGTGAAGGAATGGTTTGAGGTAATGTTTGTCAAAGCTTTGCTGTCAAAGCATCAACCCCTCCCCTTCCACCTCCCCCAAGGATCCAGCATTGAAAGCACTGCACCTCTGGCTCGTGGCTTGTCTGCTCCCGAGCCTCGCTGCGGCGGAAATCGTCTGGCGGGGCGATTTCGAGACGGGAAACCGCTCCCAATACAGCAAGGAACAGATGGTGAGCTCGGACCGGCTCCAGGTGGTGACGAGCCCGGTGTCGGAAGGAAAGTACGCCCTCAAGGCGACGGTGAAGCAGGGCGATGACCCCATCAACTCCAGCGGCAACCGCAACGAGTTGGTCTACCTGAGCAACGAGAAGGTGGGCTCGGAGTACTGGTACCGCTGGAAGGTGATGTTCGCGAACGACTTCCCCAGCGTGGACGCGTGGCAGCTCTTCACGCAGTGGCACCACGACGGGTGCTGCGGGTCACCGCCGATTGAGTTCTTCGTGAAGGGCGAGCTCATCCGCCTGACGCTGAACGACAGCGGCACGGTGTGGAGCACGGCGCTCAAGCGCGGCGCGTGGCAGGAGTTCATCTTCCACGTGAAGTGGTCCCCGGACTCATCCGTGGGCTACGTGGAGCTGTGGCACAACGGCGTCCAGGTGCTGAAGAAGACGTACGCCAAGACGATGTTCTCTGGCCAGAACAACTACCTGAAGCTGGGCCTGTACCGGGCGGACACCATCAAGCCGGTGGGCGTCGTCTACCACGACGGCATGATCCAGGCGACGAAGCGCGAGGACGTGTTCCCGGTGGTGCAGCCCGACCCGGACCCCGTGGTGGACGCGGGCACGCCGGTGGACGCGGGCACGACCGTGGACGCGGGCTCGCCGCAGGAGCCGGACCCGGTGTTCGACGCGGGCAGCCCGGTGGATCCGGATCCGGTGGTGGATGCGGGCTCGCCGCAGGACCCGGCCCCCGTGGTGGACGCGGGCACGTCGTTGGATGCGGGCACGGGCACGGGCGTGAAGCCGGCGCCGCTGGATGAAGGCGAGGGCGACGCCAACTTCCAGGGTGGCTGCTCCGCGAGCGGTGGTTCGCTGGCCGCGTTCTCGCTGCTGGGCCTCTTGGGTCTGGCGCGGGCGCGCCGTCGCCGGAGCTGAAGCGCGGGTCGATGATGGACCCTCCCGCTCCGGTGCGTCCGGGGCGGGAGGTGGGTTGAAGGAGCCCGCGCCTCCATGCGAGGAGGCGCGGAATGACTCCTCCCCGTTGGCTGTGGTGGCTGTGCTGCCTCCTGCTGTGGACCGCGTGCGCGGGCCCGGAGGTGCGCAGGCCCCGAAGCTACTCCCAGGCGACGATGGACTCCGCGACGGCGGGGTGTCTGCGCAACCCGGCGTGTGCGTCGCAGGTGGGGCAGGACGCCATCCTGCCGTGGCTGTCCAGGGCGACGGCGCGGGCAGGTCAGGCTGCGGCGATGATGCGCCTGTGGGACGCGGCGGAGGTGGCCCGCGTGGAGCGCGTGCTGATGGAGTGCGCGAAGCAGGCGAACTTCGACGTGAACGAGCGGCTGTTGGGGCCAGGAGGGAGGACCTCTCCCGCGGTGTGCCGGGAGAAGGTGGTGGACGCGAACGGCAGGGAAGTCACCCGGGCCATGCAACTGGGGGAAGCGAAGCACGCTGCGGCGCTGGAGTGCGTGCAGCGGGCGTTGGGCGTTACGGATGAAGGACGGTTCAGCCTGGAGCCACGCTATCTGCGCGATGCGAAGACGGGCCGGACGCGGTGGTTGGATTCGAAGGAGGTGGCGCAATGGCTACGGGACGGCCTGTTCCACCTGCTCACGGGGAGCATCGCACCGGATGTAGTACTGCACGCCTTGGGCAACCCGCTGAAGGTGCAGCGGATCTACGACTTCAAGTTCCCGTGTCCGGTGGACAAGCCCGCAGTCTGGTCTCCCTACCCGCCAGGGAGCCCTTACGCGGGCAGGTGGCAGGATGAGGTGTACCGGGAGCATCTGGGGAATGACGTGGTGCTGAAGACGGTGTCTCCCAACTTCGGAGTCAACTGATGGTCACGCGAGTCCCGAGAGTCCGTGAGACCCTCGATATCGAGGGCAATAACGTGGTCCTGCTTCGAGAAGGACTCAGCATTACCTACTACGTGCGGGCTCCTCACGAGGAGATCGCTTCGGCGATCTGGCGCGCCTTCGAGCGTTATCGAAAGGCCATCGAACCACGCCAGTTCGATGCGTACCTGGATATCTACACAGGGGATAGTCCACAACTCGATGCGGAGGGAGAAGCGGTTCTCCGGTCCCGGATAGTTGAACCTGTCTTCGGTGCCGCCGAGGTGCACGAGCTGTATCACTCCGCGACGGGCATCTGCTTCAAGTACGAAGGGCGTGGCACCACGGCGCCCAACTTCCACGACACGTACCCTGAGAACACCTGCTGCCTGGAGTTCCGGCTGCCCACCGAGTTCCTGGACGAGCGCGGGCCGGAGTGGATCCGCGCGCTGGCCATCGACCTGGGGCGCGAGCTGCCGTGGAACTCGGGGCACGCCGGCCTGTCGCTCGAAGTCCATGCCTGGACCCAAGCGATCACGCCGCGCCTCCATGAAGTGACCCGGCGTCACCCGGGCTTCGATCTGGTGCACCGGCTGAACAGACTCGCACTGTATCTGGGCACGAAGCTCCGTCCCCCCGCGTGGCTCAACTTCCTGGGCCCGCCTGTGCTCAACGAACTGGGCGGCGCGGAGGGACTGCGCTCCCGGTTGCACTCACCTTCGACCCAGGTGGAGTCCCTGTCTCCAGACCGCGCCGTGGTGTCCCTGGGCCCTGCCCCCGAAGCCGGGGACCTGGAGGCCGGGGACACACTGCCCGCGTACCGCGAGCTGGCCCGCGTGCTGGAGCCGTGGCTCTACGCGCACAAGGGCTCCTGGGGCGACTTCACCGAAGCCGAGGTCCGCCAGTGGGAGCGCCGCTTCCTCTGACCGCGCTGTGGCATCATCCGTAGTCGTCATGTCGCAGACGCCTCGCAAGGTCTCGCTCGTCCTGAGCTACCAGTACCCCGGCAAGTACGCCTTCACCGTGCTCGCCGGCGCCGTGGAGGCGGACCTCGCGCTCGCGGACGTGTCACTGCACTTCCCGCGCAACCGCGAGGACCTGCTGACCACCGTGCGCGAACGCTCGGACGCGGGCGACACCGTCGTGGCCGCGTGGTCCTTCTACTCCGCCAGCTTCGGTCCCTCCGTGGAGGAGCTGACCTGGGTTCGCGAACGGCTGGAGGGCCGCGACGTCCTCTGCATCGCGGGCGGCGTGCACGCCACCGCCGAAACACTCCAGACGCTCCAGGCCGGCTTCGACCTCGTCGCCGTGGGCGAGGGCGAACACACCCTGCGCGCCCTCCTGGCCCGCGTCCTCAAGGGCGAAGACCCACGCACCACGCACGGCACCGCGCACCTCAAGGACGGCAAGCTCGTGCAGCACGGCCACGGCGAGGGCGTGCGCCTGGACGACTTCCCTCCGTTCGCCGCGAAGCACGTGAAGTTCGGCGCCATCGAGATCACCCGAGGCTGCATCTACGCCTGCCGCTTCTGCCAGACGCCCTTCATGTCCAAGGCGCGCTTCCGGCACCGCACCGTGGCCAACATCGCCCGGTGGGCCCGCGAGCTGCGCCGCGCGGGACGGCGCGACCTTCGCTTCATCACCCCCACGTCCCTGTCCTACGGCACCCCCGACGAGACCGTGAACCTGGCCGCCGTGGAGGAACTGCTCGCCGCCGTGACGGAGGCCATGGCTCCGGACGGGCGCATCTACTACGGCACCTTCCCCTCGGAGGTGCGCCCGGAGCACGTCACGCCGGAGTCCCTGGCGCTGCTCAAGCGCTACGTGGCCAATGACAACCTCATCATCGGCGGCCAGTCCGGCTCCGAGCGCATCCTCCAGGCCACCCGGCGCGGCCACGACGTGGAGACCGTGGTGCGCGCCGCGCGGCTCGCGGTGGAGGGCGGCTTCGTGCCCAACGTGGACTTCATCCTGGGCCTGCCCGGCGAGGAGCCCGCGGACGTGGACGCCACGCTGGACCTCATGCAGCGGCTGTCCGACCTGGGCGCTCGCGTGCACGGCCACACCTTCATGCCGCTGCCCGGCACGCCCTTCCGCGACGCGGCCCCCGGCCGCCTGGACGAGCGCACCCGGCAGCGGCTGGACCTCCTCGCGTCCCAGGGCCGCCTGTATGGCCACTGGAGGGCGCAGGGCGTGCTCGCGGAGGCCATCGCCGCTCGCAGACAGCCGCGCGCCCGCTAGCCGCACCCGTTACACTCCAGCGATGGCTGAACAGACGCCCTACTGGCTCCTCATCTCCGTGCTCTTCAGCTCCCAGCCCCTCACCCCGGCGCTGGCCATGACGCTGCACGAGGCCGCCTTCGAGCTGTACACGCGCGGCGAGGGCTCGCGCGAGGTGGCCGGCGATCTGCTCTCCGGCCGCGTGAACAACCTGCGCAAGGACGTCTCCCTGGGCGGCATCGCCGGGCCCGCCTTCGAGGCCGAAATCGAGACCGAGCGCGGCTCCGGCGTCGTCCGCTTCGTCCTCACCCGCCAGGGGCTGGAGATGATGAAGGCCCAGCCGCCGACTGCCGCGAAGAAGCCGCAGTACCTCAACTGAGGAGGGGGACGCCTGTCCGCCCGGCCGCTCCCGGTACGGCACTCCGTCACCACCTTGAGGACTCAAGGGAGGAATGACGGCATGGACCCCAAGGACGAATACCTCAAGAAGAGCGCCGGCATCCCGCTGGACCCCAGCAAGCAGAAGGACCCGGAAGAGCACGGCGACCGGGTGCCCGCGGAGGGGCGCGCCGAGGAGCTCAACGACATCACCGGGCAGAACGGCGGACAGCGCACTGACGTGGATCAGCCCTGGAAGGACACGCGGCACCGGCACGACGGCGTCCGCGACCAGTACAGCGACGACAGCGACAAGAAAAAGCCCTGAGGTCTCCCCCAGGGCTTCGAGTGAAATCGATGCTGTGAAGAACGCCCTGGGGCGCGGGGACTACTCGCGGTCCAGGGACAGCTTCATGCCGCCCATGTGCAGGATGGACTGGGACATGGTCACCGCGGACATGGTGGCCAGGTCCTCGATGGCCTGCAGCTCCTCGCTCTTGGGCTGCGCGCCCGTCTGCGAGGCCGCGGCCTGCTGCTGCTGGGTCTGGTTCGCCTGCATGGGCGTGGCACCCGCGGTGTACGTGCCCATCAGCGAGCCGTGCGGCGTGGCCCCCATCTGCGCCAGCGCCGACGCGACCACCGACCCGCCCGTCACCTGCGCGCCCATCTTCGGCTGCGCGGCCGAAGCCGACATCAGCGAGCCGAAGCGGCTGCCCGACACGGAGGAGGCGGTGTTCGTCGTGGCCGGCTGCACCCGAGGACCGGAGAGAGACGTGATGCGGTTCATGGCGGCTCCCGTCAAAAGGCCCCGGTCTGCGCGGCACACCCGGAGGCGTGCCTGTGGGGCTTCAAGTTCGTTCTCTCCATTATCGCCCCAGCCCCGGGGAAGTTGCCTCTTTCGCCTCGCGAACGGCGAAGGCCGCGGAATCCCAGGGATTTTCCCTGGAACGCCACGGCCTTCAGGCTGCCGGATGATCCGCCGGGTCTAGAACTGGTGGGCCTCGGTGGACTCGTGCAGGGCCAGGGTGCTGGCGCTGCCGCCGGAAATCACTTCGGCGACCTGGTCGAAGTAGCCGGTGCCCACCTCGCGCTGGTGGCGCGTGGCGGTGTAGCCGTGCTTCTCCGCGCCGAACTCCGACTGCTGCATCTCGCTGTAGGCCGCCATGCCGCGGTCCTTGTACTGACGGGCCAGCTCGTACATGGAGAAGTTCAGCGCGTGGAAGCCCGCCAGGGTGACGAACTGGAACTTGTAGCCCATGGCGCCCAGCTCACGCTGGAACTTCGCGATGGTGCTGTCGTCCAGGTTCTTCTTCCAGTTGAAGGAAGGCGAGCAGTTGTACGCGAGCATCTTGTTGGGGAACTGCTTGCGGATGCCTTCCGCGAAGGCCTTGGCCTGCGCCAGGTCCGGGGTGCTGGTCTCGCACCACACCAGGTCCGCGTACGGCGCGTAGGCCAGGCCGCGCGCGATGGCGCACTCCAGGCCGCCCTTGATGCGGTAGAAGCCCTCGCCCGTGCGGCCCGCCGCCTTGTCGATGAAGGCGTGGTCGTACTCGTCCGCGTCGCTCATCAGGAGCTTGGCGCTGTCCGCGTCCGTGCGGGCCACGAGCAGCGTGGGCACGCCCATCACGTCCGCCGCCAGGCGCGCCGCGGTCAGCGTGCGCACGAAGTGGCTGGTGGGCACCAGCACCTTGCCGCCCATGTGGCCGCACTTCTTCTCGCTGGCCAGCTGGTCCTCGAAGTGCACGCCCGCGGCGCCCGCTTCAATCATGCCCTTCATCAGCTCATAGGCGTTGAGCGGACCGCCGAAGCCGGCCTCCGCGTCCGCGATGATGGGCGCGAACCAGTTGCGGTCCTTGCGGCCTTCCGCGTGGTCGATCTGGTCGGCGCGGCGCAGGGCGTTGTTGATCTTCTTCACCACGGAGGGGACGGAGTCCGCCGGGTAGAGGCTCTGGTCCGGGTACATCTGGCCGGCGTTGTTCGCGTCCGCGGCGACCTGCCAGCCGGACAGGTAGATGGCCTTGAGGCCCGCGCGCACCATCTGCACGGCCTGGTTGCCGGTGAGGGCGCCCAGCGCGTTGATGTAGTCCTCCGTGTGGAGCAGCTCCCAGAGGCGGCGGGCGCCCAGCTCCGCCAGCGTGTAGCTCACGCGGATGGAGCCGCGCAGCTTCTCCACGTCCTTCTCGGTGTAGTTGCGCTTGATTCCCTCGAAGCGCTGGGCATGGAGCTTCGCGTGAGGGGAGGCATCGGAAGTGGTCGGCGTCGCGTCGTACATGCCAGGACTCCTCGGGCTTGCAGTGAAGGGTGGAAAAGACTTCGTTGAAGCGGATGGAAAAGCGTCAGGACTGAGGGTCGAGGGCCTCGTAGGCCGGCAGCGTGAGGAAGTCCTCGAAGGCGGGCGCGGTGGACAGCTGCTCGAAGAGGGCGCGGGACTTCTCCATGTGCGCCTGGCCGTAGCGCTCGACGGCGCCCTCGCGGCCCATCCGCGCCATCTCCTCCGCGAGCAGCGTGCGGAACAGCTCCGGCGTCACCTTGCGGCCGTCCTCCAGCGTGGCCTCGTGGTTGATCCACTGCCACACCTGGGCGCGGGAGATTTCGGCCGTGGCCGCGTCCTCCATCAGGTTGTAGAGCGGCACGCAGCCCAGGCCGCCCAGCCACGCGGCGGTGTACTGGATGCCCACGCGGATGTTGTGGCGCAGGCCCTCCTCCGTGCGCGTGCCGGAGGGCACCTGGAGCAGGTCGCTCTCCGTGATGCGCACGTCCTCGCGCTTGTTGGCCACCTGGTTGGGGCCCTTCATCTGCGCGTCGAAGATGTCCCTGGCCACGGGGACCAGGCCGGGGTGCGCCACCCAGGTGCCGTCGTGGCCGTTCTTCGCTTCCCGCAGCTTGTCCGCGCGGACCTTGGCCATCACCGCGTCGTTGGCGGCGGCGTCCCCCTTGATGGGGATGAAGGCGGCCATGCCGCCCATGGCGTGCGCGCCGCGGCGGTGGCAGGTCTGGATGAGCAGCTGCGAGTAGGCGTTGAGGAAGCCCTTGTCCATGGTCACCTGCCCGCGGTCGGGCAGCACCACGGACGCGTCGGACTGGAGCGTCTTGATGAAGCTGAAGATGTAGTCCCAGCGGCCGCAGTTGAGGCCGGCCGAGTGCTCGCGCAGCTCGTAGAGGATTTCATCCATCTCGAACGCGGCGGGCAGCGTCTCGATGAGGACCGTGGCCTTGATGGTGCCGCGCGGGATGTCCAGCTCGCTCTGGGCCAGGTGGAACACGTCGTTCCACAGCCGGGCCTCCAGGTGGCTCTGCATCTTGGGCAGGTAGAAGTAGGGGCCCGTGCCGCGCTTGAGCTGCTCGCGCGCGTTGTGGAAGAAGAACAGGCCGAAGTCGAAGAGGGCGCCGGAGATGGGCTTGCCGTCGATGCGCACGTGGCGCTCCGGCAGGTGCCAGCCGCGCGGGCGCACGAAGAGCACGGCGTGCTTCTCATTCAGCGCGTAGTGCTTCCCGTTCTCCGCGGTGAAGGAGATGGTCTTGCGCACGGCGTCGCGCAGGTTCAGCTGGCCGCGCACCACGTTGTCCCAGGTGGGGCTGTTGGCGTCCTCGAAGTCCGCCATGAACACGCTGGCGCCGGAGTTGAGCGCGTTGATGATCATCTTGCGGTCCACCGGACCGGTGATTTCCACGCGCCGGTCCTGCAGGTCCGCGGGCACCGGGGACACGGTCCAGTCGCCCTTGCGGATGTCCGCCGTCTCCGGGAGGAAGTGGGGGCGCTCACCCTTGCGCCAGCCCTGCGCCACCTTCTTGCGCCGCTCCAGCAGTGCTTCCCGCCGTTCACCGAAGGTCCGGACCAGCTTCGCCACGAAGGCCATGGCCTCCTGCGTCAGCACCTCCGCGTAGTCCGGGTGCCAGGTGCCCTCCACGGTCACGCCGGGGCCGAAGGCCGGGGGATTCTGGGAGGTGCGCGCGTCCATATCGGCTCCTGACGAGATGCGTTGTAAAAGCGGCCCAACGGGCTGAAAGATGTCCCTCCCGTCTAGGGAAGGGAAGCCTTGGTGAATTAGAAGCCGCCTGCCTGTAAGGCTGTCAACATCACCGGGATTAAATCTGTAAATCGACTGACGCAGCCGGACAGAAACCCCCGGAATCACGACATTGGAGGGGCGGGCGCAATCGCGGGCGGTGGGGTCCGTAGGTAGGTATGGGACCCCCATCGTGCCAAGCGGGGGCCTGACTGGGAGGTCACCTCATGGACGTCACGACACGCTGCAGGGCCTGTTCGAAGGAGCTGTCCGGGGAGGCGCAGCGCTGCCCGCACTGCCGTGCGCGGACGGTGCCGATGCACCGGGGCGAGGGGCGGGCGCTCCTGGGCGTCTGCTCGGCGCTGGCGCGCGAGCTGGGCGTGGACGTTTCGCTGGTGCGGGTGGCGTTCGTGCTGATGCTGTTCGCGTCCGCGGGGATGAGCGCGGCGCTCTACCTGCTGCTCTGGGCGTTCATCCCGGCGAAGGCCTACGGCCGGGCCCCGCTGCAGGGGACGCTGGACTGGGTGTCCAAGGTCGCGAACACGCCCGTGGACGACGACACGCCCCGCTGGGAGAAGCGCGTCTGACGGGGTCGCCGTCCCGCTGGCGCGCTCGCGGCTAAACCCCTTCAGGGAAGTCCGGTAAGGCGCAGGCCCGCGTCATCGAAGAAGGCGGCGAGGACATCGTGACGGTAGCCCAGGCGCACAAATGAAGCGCGTGCCTGGGCGAGCAGCTCGGCGACAGA
>NZ_RAVY01000145.1:0-24970 GCF_003611625.1 Corallococcus sp. CA054B | reverse complement strand
GTGAAGAGCAACTTCGGGCACCTGGACGCGGCGGCGGGCGTGGCGGGGGTGATCAAGACGGTGCTGTCGATGGAGCACCGCACGCTGCCTCCGACGCTGAACTTCACGAAGCCGCATCCGATGCTGGAGCTGGAGGGGAGTCCCTTCCAGGTGGTGGGGAGCACGCGCGAGTGGGTGGGCCCGCTGCCGCTGCGCGCGGGGGTGACGGCGCTGGGGATTGGAGGCACGAACGCGCACGTGGTGTTGCAGGAGGCGCCGGCTCTTCCGGAGACGGATGCGCCCCGGCGCGGAGAAGAAGTGCTGCTGTTGTCCGCGAAGACGGAGGGGGCGCTGGAGCGGATGACCGCGGCGCTCGCGGAGCGAGTGCAGGGTGCTTCGGGCGCCTGGCTCGCGGACGTTGCTCATACGTTGCAGGTGGGGCGTGCTCGCTTCCCGTGGCGCCGCTTCGTCGTGGTCCGCCAGGGCGAGGACGCGGCGGCGGTGCTGGAGGAGCGGTCCTCCTCCGGTGCGGATGCGCCTCCTCGGATCCGCACCGTGTTCGACGAGGGTGAGTCTCGTGGCGTGGCCTTCCTGTTCCCGGGCGGCGGTGCGCAGCGGGTGAACATGGGCGAGGCGTTCCTTCGCGAGCCCGCGTTCCGCGCGGCCATTGATAGGTGCGCGGAGTGGCTTCGCGGTCCCATGGGCGCGGACCTCCGCGACATCCTCTTTGCCGGGCCTGAGCGCTTCGACGCGGCGGCCCGTGAGCTGGACCGGCCGCTGTGGTCCCAGCCCGCGCTGTTCGTCTGCGACTGGGCGCTCGCGCAGCTGTGGCTGTCGTGGGGCGTGAAGCCGGAAGCGCTGCTGGGGCACTCACTCGGCGAATACGTGGCCGCGTGCCTCGCGGGGGTGTTCACGCTGGAGGAAGCGCTGGGCCTCGTCGTCGCTCGCGGACGCTTGATGGAGGCGATGCCCCCGGGCGGGATGGTGTCCGTGCTCGCGCCCGTGGAGCAGGTCTCTGCGCTCGTGGGGCCGGCTGTGTCGGTGGCGGCCATCAATGGCCCGGAGACGTGCGTCCTCTCCGGACCGCTGCCGGAGCTGGAGGCCGCGGAGCAGGCGCTGACGGCGCGGGGCATCGAGCACAAGCGGGTGCGCTACGCGCGCGCGGCGCACTCCTCCATGATGGAGCCATACCTGGAAGGCTTCGCTCGGGAGGTGGCTCGCGTGAAGTTCCGCGCGCCCTCGCTGCCCGTCGTGTCCAGCCTCACCGGCCGGTGGCTCCAGGAGCGCGAGGCGACGTCACCGGACTACTGGGTCCGGCACCTGCGGCACACGGTTCGCTTCTCCGACGCGCTGGGCTGCCTGCTGGAGTCCGGTGACCGGGCATTGATTGAAGTGGGCCCGGGCACGACGCTCACCGCGCTCGTGAGGCAGCATCCGGCTCGGAAGACGCAGCCCGTGCTGGCTACCCTGCCGACGAAGGGCGACGCGCCGGGGAGCGCCCTGGCGGCCCTGGGCGAAGCGTGGGCCGCGGGCGTGGACGTGGACTGGGAACACATCCGGGATGGCGAGCGGCGCCGTCGCGTGGACCTGCCGACCTACAGCTTCGACCGCGAGCACTACAGCCTGGACGACGTCGCGCCGAGCCCCGTCACCCGCGACGCCATGGCGGCCCGTGCGAAGGCGACCGGACCCTCGAAGCCGAAGGGAAGTGCTCCCCGTCGCGGTGAGCGCGTGGCACCCCGTGACGCCACGGAGCAGTCCCTGGCCGAGTGCTTCCAGACGCTCTTCCGCCTGGATGACGTGGGCATCCACGACGACTTCTTCGCGCTGGGCGGGGACTCGCTGGTCGCGCTCCGGCTGCTCGCGATGATCTCCGAACGCTTCGGCAAGCGGCTCGCCCTGAAGGAGATGCTGACCGCGCCCACGGTGGAGTTGCTGGCGCGGAAGCTGGGCGGAAAGGACGAGGCCCGCGCCCTGCCGCCGGGCATGGCGCTGCTACAGCAGGGCACGCGTGGTCCGCCGCTCTTCTTTGTGCACGGGGCCGGCGGTCAGGCGGTGTTCTACCGGGAGCTGGCGCAGGCCATCGACGCGGGCCGGACCGCCTATGCCTTCGAGGCCCGGGGCCTGGAGCCAGACGGGCCGCTGCACACGTCCGTCGACGAGATGGCGACGGCCTACCTGGAAGGCCTGCGCGCGTTGCAGCCCGTGGGGCCGTACCTGCTGGTGGGCGCGTCATTCGGTGGCGCGGTGGTCTACGAGATGGCCCGCCGGTTGATGGCGGAAGGCCACGCGGTGCCGCTGTGCGCGATGCTCGACACGCCGGGCCCCGGGGACGTTGCCCGGGCCCGAGCGGGCGGAGTGGGGTTCGCGCAGGAGCAGGTCTTCGCGGATCCGGAGCAGCAGCAGCGATACGTGCGCGTCTGGGAGGCGAACATGCTCGCCCTGCGCGACTACGCCATGCCCCGCTTCGAGGGTGGCACCCTCCAGTTCTTCCGCGCATCGACCCTCATCGAGTACCTGCCGAAGCACGTGGAGCTCGAGTGGCTGGATTCGGGCGCGGTGGTCCGGGTGGAGTCCGTGCCTGGCAACCACCTGTCGATGCTCCTGGGGGAGAACGCCGCGGGACTGGGCGCGAAGCTCGCGGCGTTCCTTCCGTGAGCGAGGCGCTCAGCTGGAGCCTGGACGGCCGCGCCGCTGGGCCATGCGCCGCAGGTTGTCCCTCCGTTGCGCGCCTGTGTCCTGCGTGGGCGCGGGAGCCGCCGTGGGTGGCGTGTCCTTCGGCGGTGACAGGTGTCCGGCGAGCGCGCGCACCGTGGGGTACTGGAAGAGGGTGATCAGCGGGACCTTGCGGCCCGCCAGTGCCTCCAGCTTCGCGTGCACGGACTGGAGCAGCAGTGAGTTGCCGCCCAGGTCGAAGAAGTTGTCGCTCGCGCCCACGCGCTCCAGTCCCAACACTTCAGCCCAGAGCGCGGCCAGCGTCTGTTCCATGCCGGCCTCGGGGACGCGGTAGTCCTCGCTCAGCTCGGGCCGGTGCACGTCCGGCGCGGGCAGGGCCTTGCGGTCCAGCTTGCCGTTCGCGGTGAGGGGCAGTCGCTCCAGCACCACGAACGCTGACGGCACCGCGTGCTCCGCGAGCGAACGGCGCAGCGAGGCCCGCAGCGCGTCCACCGCGAACGCGGCCTCTTCGCGGAGCACCAGGTACGCGACCAGCCGGCGGTGTCCTGGCACGTCTTCTCGCACCTGCGCCACCGCCTCCTTCACCGAGGGCTGTGAGAGCAGCGCGGCCTCCACCTCGCCCAGTTCGATGCGGAAGCCCCGCAGCTTCACCTGCGAGTCCGCGCGGCCCCGGAACTCCAACGTGCCGTCCGCGAGCCACCGCACCACGTCGCCCGTGCGGTACAGGCGCGCACCGGGTTCTTGGGAGAACGGATCCGGTCCGAAGCGCTCCGCCGTGAACGCGGGCTGGCCCAGGTAGCCGCGCGCCACCTGGGCGCCTCCCAGGAACAGCTCGCCCCACAGGCCCACCGGCACGGGCCGTCCCGTGCCGTCCAGCACGTACACGCGCACGTTGGGCTCCGGGCTTCCGATGGGGGGCAGCAGTCCTTCGGGCGCTTCGGGCTTCACGACGCCGGAGGTCGCGATGACGGTGTTCTCCGTGGGGCCGTAGCAGTTGAGCCACTGTCCCGGAACGGAGGGCCCCGGACGGCGGTGCAGCACGTCACCGGCCACGTGCACCCGGCGCAGCGGCATTCCGGGCGGCCATGGTTGCTCCAGCGCGGCTTCCGCCATGGGCGTGGGCAGCGTGGTGAGCGTGATGCCCTCCGCCGCGAGCCACCGCACCAGCCGGGCCGGCTCCGCGCGTACCTCGTCCGTGGGCAGGTGGAGGCTGGCGCCATGCGAGAGCGCCGGCCAGGTCTCGAAGACGGTCGCGTCGAACGCGAGCCCCGTCAGCAGCGTGGCCCGGTCTCCCGGAACAATGCTCGCCGCCGTGCCGAGCCCCGCGACGAGGTTTCCCAGCGTCCCATGCGTCACCGCGACGCCTTTGGGCCGGCCGGTGCTGCCCGACGTGTAGATGACGTAGGCCATCGCCTCCGCGTGCAGTGCCACGCCGGGCGCGGTGTCCGGCTGCGTCTCCAGCGCGGGCTCCGCGTCCAGGCAGAGCACGCGCACGCCGCATCCCTCGAAGCGAGAGGCGGAGGCCTGCTGGGTGACGACGATGCGCGCGCCACTGTCCGTGAGCACGTGCCGCCACCAGGCCTCCGGCCACGTCAGGTCCATGGGCAGATAGGCCCCACCCGACTTGAGGATGCCCAGCGCGCCCCACACGTAGCCGGGCGTGCGGTCCACGCACAGGGCGACCACGGTCTCCGGCTTCACACCCTGCGCGCGCAGCAGGTTCGCCAGCCGGTTCGACCGGGCCTCCAGCTCCCCGAACGTCAGCCGCTGCCCGTCGCCTGCCAGCGCGAGCGCCTCCGGCCTCACCCGCGCCTGCTCCGCGATGCGCGTGGGCACGCGCAGGTCCGCGGGGACATCGAGCGCGGTGTCGTTCCACTCCACGAGGAGCTGCTGGCGCTCCGTCTCCGTCAGCAGCGACAGCGACGCGAGCGGACGCTCCGGGTTTCGCGTCACCTGCTCCAGCAGGCGCAGGTAGTGCCCGGCCATGCGCTCCACCGTCGCCGCGTCGAAGAGCGCGGTGTTGTATTCCCAGTGCGTCAGCACCCCGGCGGCGGATTCGCGCATGAACAGGGTGAGGTCGTGCTTCGCGAGCCCTGGATCGAAGGGCACCGGCGCCGTCTCCAGCCCCTGCAGGGGGAAGCCGGGGAAGTCCTTGAAGAGCGCGAACACGGCCTGGAACACGGGCGTGCGGCTCAGGTCTCGCGGCGTCTGGAGCGCGTCCACCAGTTGTTCGAAGGGTACCTCCTGGTGCGCGTACGCGCCCAGGCACGTCTCGCGCACCCGGGAGAGCAGGACCTGGAAGGAGTCGGCGCCGGAGACCTTCACGCGCAGGGGCAGGGCGTTGACGAAGAAGCCGATGAGCCCCTCCACCTCGCGGTGGTTGCGGCCGGAGATGGGCGAGCCGACCACCACGTCGTCCTGGCCGCTGTAGCGCGACAGCAGGGCGTGGAAGCCCGCGAGCAGCGCCATGAAGGACGTGACGCCCTGCTGGTGACACAGCTCGCGCACGGCGGCGTCCACCGCGGCGGGGAGCCGCACCATGTGGGCCGCGCCCGCCTGGGCCTGCACGGGCGGACGCGGCCGGTCGGTGGGCAGCTCCAGCGCGTGGGGCGCCCCGTCCAGCTGCCGCTTCCACCACGCGAGCTGCGCGTCCAGCCCTTCGCCCTGCAACGTCGCGCGCTGCCAGCGGGCGTAGTCCGTGTACCGGATGGGCAGCGGCGGCAGGCGCGGCGTCTGGTTCCGGGTGAAGGCGTCGTAGAGGAGGCCCAATTCGCGCCCCATCACGTCCGTGGACCAGCCGTCCGTGATGATGTGATGCATGAGCAGGAAGAGCGCGTGGTCCTCCGCGTCCAGCCGCAGCAGGGTCGCCGTCAGCAGCGGTCCCGAGCGCAGGTCGAAGACGTGGCGCATCCGCTCCTCGGCCCGCTGGCGCAGGACGGTGTCGCGCTCGTGGGGCGGCACGTCCTCCAGCCGCTCGAAGGCGAGCGCGAAGGGAACCGAGGGCAGGACGCGCTGAACGGGCTGGCCGTTCTCCTCCGCGAACACCGTGCGCAGGGACTCGTGGCGGTCGATGAGCGCCGCGAGTGACCGCTCCAGCGCGGCCACGTCGAGCGGCCCCTTGCACCGGATGAACAAGGGGACGTTGAAGGCGAACCCGCCCGGTGCGAGCGCGTCGATGAACCACAGCCGCTGCTGCGGGAAGGACTGCGGCGCGGAGTCCGCGGCCTCGGTGCGCACCAGGGGCGGGGCCTGGAGGGGATGGGCTTCCTGGCGCAGGGCCTCGATGCGCGCGGCCAGCTCCCCGAGCGTCGGGGCCTCGAAGAGCACGCGCACCGGCAGCTCCATCTGAAGCGACTCACGCAGACGGGAGGCCACCTGGGTCGCGAGCAGCGAGTGGCCGCCCAGTTCGAAGAAGTGGTCCTGCGTGCCCACGCGCGGCACGCCCAGCAGCGGTGCCCAGATGTCCGCGATGAGCTTCTCCACCGCGGAGACCGGGGCCACGTAGGCGGTCCCGGGGATGGCTTCTTCCGTCGGAACGGGCAGGCTGTTGCGGTTCACCTTGCCACTGGGCGTGAGTGGCAGCGCGTCCATGCGCACCAGGGCGGAGGGCACCATGTATTCCGGCAGCCGACGCGCAAGTGCCTGTCTCAGCGCCTCCGGTGAGAAGGACGCTTCCGGCTGGACCACGTAGGCCACCAGCCGCTTGAAGCCCGGTGTGTCCTCGCGCAGCACGACGACCACGTCCTGCACGTCGGGCAGGGCGCGCAGGGCGGATTCCACTTCGCCCAGCTCGACGCGGAAGCCCCGCAGCTTCACCTGACC
Source organism: Corallococcus sp. CA054B (assembly GCF_003611625.1). Lineage (NCBI taxonomy): Bacteria > Pseudomonadati > Myxococcota > Myxococcia > Myxococcales > Myxococcaceae > Corallococcus > Corallococcus sp. CA054B. The sequence continues at coordinate 18,493 of NZ_RAVY01000145.1, read as the reverse complement.
GTCCAGACGGCCGAGGAACTCCAGTTGTCCATCCGCGAGCCAGCGGGCCTTGTCACCCGTGCGGTAGAGGCGGGCGCCCGGCGTGGAACTGAATGGGGAAGGCATGAAGCGCTCCGCGGTGAGGTCCGGCCGGCCGTGGTAGCCGTGCGCGAGCCCTTCACCTCCGATGAACACCTCTCCCGGGACGCCGACGGGACTCGGGTTCCCGCCTGCATCCAGGACGTAGGTCTGGACGTTGGTCAGCGGCGTTCCCACAGACGGAAGCGCGGGCCAGGTGCTCGGAGGCCCTGAAGCCCGCCAGGCGCTGGCGGCGTGCGTCTCCGAAGGACCGTATTGGTTTTCGAGGATGCACCCAGGCAGCCGTTCGAAGAGGGCGACGAGGGCCGGGGTCACCTGGAGTTGTTCGCCCGCGGTGATGACCTCGTTGAGTGGGGGCAGCTCCGTCGCGGTGCGCGCTGCTTCGCTCAGCGACTGAAGCGCGACGAAGGGAAGGAAGAGCCGCTCCACGCGGTGCTGGGTGAGGTAGCGCAGCAGCGCCGGTGGGTCGCGGCGCAGCTCCGCGGAACTGAGCAACAGCCGTCCACCGATGCACAAGGTGCCGAAGATCTCCTGGAAGGAGACATCGAAGTTGAGCGAGGCGAACTGGAGCGTCGTGGCTTCCGCACGGACCGCGCGGCGGGTCTGCCACGCGAGCATGTTGCCGATGCCCCGATGGGACATGGCGATGCCCTTGGGCCGACCGGTGCTGCCCGAGGTGAAGACGACGTAGCAGACCGCTTCGGGCGACAGCCTCGCGTTCGGAGACGTGGTGGGGCGGGAGGCCAGCGAGACGGTTTCCATCGTCACGATGCGCGCGGAGGTGTCCGGTGGCAGGGCCCGCACGAAGTCCTCATGCGCGAGGACGACCGGAGCGCGTGTGTCCTCCACCATCAGCGCCAGACGTTCCGCTGGGTAGTTCGGGTCCAGTGGGACGTAGGCGGCGCCAGCCTTGAGGGTGGCGAGGACGGCGACGGGCATGTCCAGGTTGGAGCGCTCCAGGCACAGTCCGACGGAGCTTCCCGGCGTGACGCCCAGGGCGATGAGGTGGTGCGCGAGTTGATTGGCGCGTGCATCCAGCTGCGCGTAGGTCAGTGACTCCGCGCCGTTCGTCACGGCGATGGCTTCCGGTGTCCGCGCGACCTGCGCCTCCACCCAGCGGTGCATGAGGCCGGGCTCGAATGAGACATCCTTCGCGGCGTTCCACGTCACGACGACCTGTCGCCGTTCCTCCTCGGAGAGGAGCGGCAGGGCCGACAGGGGTTGCTCGGGATGGCGGACCGCTCCCTGGAGGAGGCGCACGTAGTGCCCGGCCATCCGGGTGAGGGTCGCCTCCTCGAAGAGGGCGGTGTTGTACTCCCAGAAGGCCGTCAGGCCCTGCTTCGACTCGCGCACGAAGAGCATGAGGTCGAAGCGGGAGACTCCCGTCTGGAACGGGAAGTCCTCCGCTTGGAGCCCGGGCAACGAGAAGGGGACTGCTGCCTGTTGCAGGACGAAGAGGGCCTGGACCAGCGGCGCGCGGCTCAGGTCGCGTGGCGGCTTGAGCGCCTCCACGAGCTGTTCGAACGGCAGGTCCTGATGCGCGAAGGCGCCCAGGCAGCTCTCGCGCACGCCGCGCAACAGGTGGCGGAAGGAGCGCGAACCGGTGACGTCCGCGCGCAGGGCGAGCGTGTTGACGAAGAGGCCGAGGAGCCCTTCCACCTCGCGGCGATTGCGGCCGGAGATGGGCGAGCCGACCACCACGTCGTCCTGGCCGCTGTAGCGCGCGAGCAGGGCCTGGAACCCCGCCAGCAACGTCATGAACAGCGTGGTGCCTTCGCGCTGGCCCATGGAGACGAGGGCGCTGGTCAGCGCGGGCGGCAGGGGGACTTCGATGTACGCGCCCCGGAAGGTCTGCACGGGCGGACGCGGCTTGTCGGTGGGCAGGTCCAGCACGGGCGGTGCCCCCGCCATCTGCTCGCGCCACCACGCCACCTGTTCTTCCAGCACGTCGCCCTGCAACCACGCGCGCTGCCACAGCGCATAATCCGCGTACTGGATGGAGATGGGCGGGAGCTCGGCCTCCGTGCCCTGGAGCCGGGCGAGGTAGATCGCATCCAGCTCGCGCTGGAGCAAGGCGATGGACCACCCGTCGAAGACACTGTGATGGAAGTTGAGGATGAGGACCTGAGCCTCGTCCGCGATCCGGAGCAGTGTGGCCCGGACCAGGGGACCTCGCCGCAGGTCGAAGGGCACGTGCGCTTCGGCCTCTACCTGGCGCTGGAGCGGAACGCGCGGATCCGCATCCACCTGCTTCAGGGGGAGCTTCCACGCGGGCCGGATGCGTTGGACCGGCTGGCCGTCCACTTCGTCGAACGTGGTGCGCAGGACCTCGTGACGCCGGATGAGGGCGTTGAGCGCGTCTTCCAGTGCCTGTGCATCCAGCCGTCCCCGGAGCCGGGTGACCAGGGGTAGGTTGTAGGCGTGCGCGCTGGTGTCCAGCTGCGAGACGAACCACAGCCGCTGCTGGGAGAACGACTGCGGGACGAGCTCGCCGCGAAGCTGGGGCACCAACGGCGGGACGGCCTTCCGGTTCGCGCCGTGCAGCTGTTCCTCCAGCCGCGCGGCGAGCTGCGCGACAGTGGGCGCCTCGAAGAGGACGCGCAGGGATAGGTCCAGCTGGAAGGCTTCCCGCAGCCGGGAGACCACCTGCGTGGCGAGCAGCGAGTGCCCACCCAGCTCGAAGAAGTGGTCCTCCAAGCCCACGCGCGGCAGCACGAGCAGGGCCGCCCAGATGTCGGCGATCACCTTCTCCACCGCCGTCATCGGGGCCAGGAAGCCGGTGTCGTCCGTGGCTTCCTCCTTGGGTGCGGACAGGCCGTTGCGGTTCACCTTGCCGCTCGGGCCCAGCGGTAGCGCGTCCATGCGCACCAGGGCGGAGGGAACCATGTGCTCCGGCAGCCGTCGCGCCAGCGCCTGCCTCAGCGCCTCCGGTGAGAAGGACGCTTCCGGCTGGACCACGTAGGCCACCAGCTGCTTGTGGCCCGGCGTGTCCTCGCGCACCACGACGACCACGTCCCGCACGTCGGGCAGGGCGCGCAGGGCGGACTCCACCTCACCCATCTCGACGCGGAAGCCGCGCAGCTTCACCTGTCCGTCCAGGCGGCCGAGGAACTCCAGCTGTCCATCCGCGAGCCAGCGGGCCTTGTCGCCCGTGCGGTAGAGGCGGGCGCCCGGCGAGGAACCGAACGGAGAGGGGACGAAGCGCTCCGCGGTGAGGTCTGGCCGGCCGTGGTAGCCGTGCGCGAGCCCTTCACCGCCGACGTACAGCTCGCCCGGAACTCCGACAGGGCATGGCTCGCGGCGCGGATCCAACACGTAGGCCTGGACTGAAGGCAGCGGCGTTCCCACCGGAGGCAGCGCGGCCCAGGTGCTCGGGGCACCCGAGGCACGCCACGCGGAGACCGCATGGGTTTCCGAAGGACCGTACTGGTTTTCGAGGACGCAGCCGGGCAGCCGCTCGAAGAGCGAGACGAGGGCCGGGGTCACCTGGAGTTGTTCGCCCGCGGTGATGACCTCGTTGAGTGGGGGCAGCTCCGTCGCGGTGCGCGCTGCTTCGCTCAGCGACTGAAGCGCGACGAAGGGAAGGAAGAGTCGCTCCACGCGGTGCTGGGTGAGGTATCGCAGCAGCGCCGGTGGGTCGCGGCGCAGCTCGGCGGAGCTGAGCAGCAGCCGTCCACCGATGCACCACGTGCCGAAGATCTCCTGGAAGGAGACGTCGAAGTTGAGCGAGGCGAACTGGAGCGTCGTGGCTTCCGCACGGACCGCGCGGCGGGTCTGCCACGCGAGCATGTTGCCGATGCCCCGATGGGACATGGCGATGCCCTTGGGCCGGCCGGTGCTGCCCGAGGTGAAGACGACGTAGCAGACGGCTTCCGGCGACAGCTTCACGTTCGGAGACGTGATGGGACGGGCGGCCAGTGAGACGGTCTCCATCGTCACGATGCGCGCGGAGGTGTCCGGTGGAAGGGCTCGCACGAAGCCCTCATGCGCGAGCACGACTGGCGCGCGCGTGTCCTCCACCATCAGGGCCAGACGCTCGGCGGGATAGTCCGGATCCAGCGGGACGTAGGCCGCACCGGCCTTGAGGGTGGCGAGGACGGCGACGGGCATGTCCAGGTTGGAGCGCTCCAGACACAGCCCGACGGAGCTTCCCGGCGTGACGCCCAGGGCGATGAGGTGATGTGCGAGCTGATTGGCGCGTGCATCCAATTGCGCGTACGTCAGCGATTCCGCGCCGTTCGTCACGGCGATGGCATCTGGTGTCCTCGCGACCTGTGCCTCCACCCAGCGGTGGATCAACCCAGGCCCGGGGAGCCGTTCCTCTCGGCTGTTCCACGCGACCAGGAGTTGCTCGCGCTCCTCTCGCGACAAGAGCGACAGGTCCGCCAGGGGCAGCTCGGGGTTCGCGGTGACGCCTTCGAGCAGCCGCACGTAGTGCCCGGCCATCCGGGCAAGGGTCACCTCCTCGAAGAGGGCGGAGTTGTACTCCCAATAGGCGACGAGCCCGTGCGGCGTCTGCCGCATGAACAGCATGAGGTCGAAGCGGGAGACGCCCGATTGGAACGGGAAGTCCTCCACCGCGAGGCCGGGCAGGGACAGCGGCGTCGCTGCCCGCTGCAGAACGAACATCGTCTGCACCAGGGGCGTCCGGCTCAGGTCTCGCGGCGGCTTGAGCGCGTCCACGAGCTGTTCGAACGGCAGGTCCTGGTGCGCGAAGGCACCCAGGCAGCTCTCGCGCACACCGCGCAGCAGCTGCCGGAAGGAACGCGAACCAGAGACGTCCGCGCGCAGGGCGAGCGTGTTGACGAAGAAGCCGAGGAGTCCTTCCACCTCGCGGCGGTTGCGGCCGGAGATGGGTGAACCGACGACGACGTCCTCCTGGCCGCTGTAGCGCGCGAGCAGGGCCTGGAACCCCGCCAGCAGGGTCATGAACAGCGTGGCGCCTTCGCGCTGTCCCAGCAGCTGGAGCGAGCCATGGAGGGGCTGGGGCAGCAGCACCTCGAAGTTCGCGCCCTGGAAGGTCTGCACGGGCGGACGTGGCTTGTCGGTGGGCAGGTCCAGCACGGGCGGTGCTCCCGCCAGCGCCTCTCGCCACCACGCGAGCTGGTCCTCCAGTTCCTCTCCCTGGAACGACTCACGCTGCCACCTCGCGTAGTCCACGTATTGGAGGGACAGGGGCGGCAAGGTGCTCTGTCCGCGCGCGGGATAGAGCGCGTTCAACTCGCGCTGGAGCACGTCGATGGACCACCCGTCGAAGACGATGTGGTGGATGACGAGCATCAACACGTGGTCGTCATCCGCGACGCGCAGGAGCAGTCCCCGCAGCAGCGGGCCGCGCCGCAGGTCGAACGGGCGCCGGGCCTCCGTGGCCAGTTGCTCCGGGAGCTTCGCGGCCTCCACGTCCGTCCTCGTCAGCGTGAAGTCCCAGGCCGGCCCGATGCGCTGCACCGGCTGACCGTCCACCTCGTCGAACGTGGTGCGCAGGACCGCGTGCCGCCGGATGATCTCCGCGAGGCTTCGCTCCAGCGCGTCCGCGTCCAGCGGGCCCCGCAGCCGGGTGACCATGGGCACGTTGTACGAATACCCCAGCGTGTCGAGCTGCGAGATGAACCACAGCCGCTGCTGCGCGAAGGACTGCGGCAACCAGCCGTCGCGGGGGCCAGGAACCAGCGGGAGGGACTGGAGCCGGCTGCTCTCCCTCCGCAGCGCATCGATGCGCGCCGCGAGGCTGGTGACCGTGGGCGCCTCGAACAGCGCGCGGACGGACAGGTCCACCTGGAACGTTTCCCTCAATCGGGAGGTGACCTGGGTCGCGAGCAGCGAGTGCCCACCCAGCTCGAAGAAGGAGTCCTGCGTGCCCACGCGCGTTCGGCCCAGGAGCGCGGCCCAGACCTCGGCTACCGCTGTCTCCGTCGGGGTGACGGGCGCCACGTAGGCGTCCTCCACGAGAGAGTCGCCCACGGGCGTGGCGAGCGCCCTCCGGTCCACCTTGCCCACGGGCGTCAGCGGCAGCCGGTCCAGCTTCACGAAGGCGGACGGCACCAGCGGCGCGGGTAGCTGGGCGGACAGGCGCGAACGCAGCGTGTTCACGTCCACGCTTTCGCCGGTCACATAGGCCACCAGCCGCTTGTCGCCGGGGGCGTACTCGCGCACCTCCGCCACGGCGTCCTCCACGCCGGGCAGGTGGCGCAGGGCGGTTTCAATCTCTCCCAGTTCGATGCGGAAGCCGCGCAGCTTCACCTGCGTGTCCGCGCGCCCCATGAACGCCAGCTCGCCGGAAGGCAGCCACCGCGCACGGTCGCCCGTGCGGTACAGCCGGGCACCGGGGACGCCACTGAACGGATGGGGCACGAAGCGGTCAGCAGTGAGGTCCGGCCGGGCCAGGTAGCCCCACGCGAGGCCGTCGCCTCCCACGTACAGGTCGCCCACGACGCCGGGCGGCACCGGCTCCAGACGCGCGTCCAGCACCAGCGCCTGGGAGTTCTCCAGCGGACGGCCAATGGGCACGGGCATCCGCGCATCCAGGTCCCGCTTCACCTGGTACGTGGCGGAGAACGTGGTGTTCTCCGTGGGGCCATAGCCGTTGATGACCGCTCGGCCCGCGTCCAGCAGCTTGCGCGCGGCCAGCGGGGACAGCACGTCGCCGCCCGTGAGGACCTGTCCCACGCGAGCGAGCGCCGCGGGCCGGTTGAGCGCCATCTGCTCGAAGAACGCCGTGGTGAGGAACATCACGCTGATGCCCTCGCGCTCCAGCGTCGTTTCCAGCTCCTCCAGTGACGGCGTCACCGGCGGATAGAGGAACAGCTTCGCGCCGCCGAGCAGCGCGCCCCACAGCTCCATCGTCGCGGCGTCGAACGACGTGGTGGCCAGCTGGAGGACGACGTCTTCGGCGCCGAACCGGACGTAGGACACGCCCTTCACCAGTCGCGTCACGGCCCGATGGGGAACGCCCACGCCCTTGGGCCGCCCGGTGCTTCCGGACGTGTACATGACGTATGCGAGCGCTTCGGCGGGGACCTGCACGTCGGGCGCGGCCCGCGGTTGAGCCTCGAAGGCTCGCCAGGACGGGTCGAGCACCACGACCCGTGAGGCCAACCCCTTCAGCGAGGACTCGCGCCCCTGCTCCAGCAGGAGCACGGTGATGCGGGCGTCGCGCGCCATGAGCTCCAGTCGCTCGGGGGGATAGCCCGGATCCAGCGGCACGTACGCGCCCCCTGCCTTGAGGATGGCGAGCGTCGCCACGACCATCTCCAGCGACCGGCCCGCGCACAGGCCCACCGGAGTTCCCAGCCGCACGCCCAGCCCACGCAGGTGGTGCGCGAGCTGATTGGCCCGGGCTTCCAGCTCCGCATACGTGAGCCGCAGGCCTCCTGCTTCCACGGCCACGGCTCCGGGCGTCCGCGCGGCCTGCTCCGCGAAGAGCGCGGGCAGGGACGCATCACGAGGGTAGGGGATGGCGGCTCCGGTACCCTGGTCGAGCAGGTGCCTCCGCTCCTGTGCGGTGAGCAGCGGAAGCGTGGCCACGGGACGCTCCGGCTCCGCGACCGCGGCCTCCAGCAGGCGCGTGTAGTGCTCCGCGAAGCGCGCCACCGTCGCGGCGTCGAAGAGGTCGGTGCTGTACTCCCAGAGCCCCACGAGCCCTTCCGGCGTCTCGCGCAGGAAGACGGTGAGGTCCATGCGCGACACGCCCGGCTCGAAGTCCAGCTCGGACGTGCGCAGCCCCTCCAGCTGCAGCGCGGGCACGGCCGAGTGCTGGAGCGTGAAGAACACCTGGAACAGGGGGGGACGGCTCAGGTCGCGCTCGGGCTGGAGCGCGTCCACCAGCTGCTCGAAGGGCACCTCCTGGTGCGCGTACGCGTCCAGGCACGTCTTGCGCACGCGGCGCAGCAGCTCCCCGAAGCCGAGCGAGCCTTCACCCCGCACACGCAGGGGCAGCGTGTTGATGAAGAAGCCGATGAGCGGCTCCACCTCCTGGCGCGTGCGCCCGGAGATGGGGGACCCGATGACGATGTCCTCCTGGGCGCTGAGCCGCGAGAGCAGCAGGTGCATGCCGCCCAGGAGCGCCATGAACAGCGTCACGCCCTGCTTGCGGCACAGCGCCTCCAGCGCCTTGCCCAATCCCGGAGGCAGTGCGTGGCGGTACACCGCGCCCCGCGTGGACTGCGCCGCGGGACGGGGACGGTCCGTGGGCAGCTCCAGCGCGGCGGGCGCTCCAGAGAGTTCGCCCCGCCACCACTCCAGCTGCTGCTGGAGGTGCTCGCCCTGGATCCACTGCCGCTGCCACACCGCATGGTCCGCGTACTGCACCGGCAACGGGGGCAGCGCGGGCGTCGTGCCGGATCGAAAGGCCGCGTAGAGCGCTTGAAGCTCCCGCTCCATCACCGTGAGCGACCAGCCGTCGCAGCAGATGTGATGCAGCATCAGGAGCAGCGCGTGCTCCGCTTCCCCCAGCCGCAAGAGCCGCACGCGCACCAGCGGTCCCGCGCCCAGGTCGAAGGGCACGCGCGCCTCCGCCTCCGCGGCCTGTCGCAGGGCCTGCTCCCGCTCGGAGGCGGGGAGCGCCTCCAGCGACTCCACTCGTAGCGGCAGGGACAGCGACGGCGCGATGCGCTGCACCGGCTGCCCTTCCACGACGGCGAAGGTGGTGCGCAGCGCTTCGTGCCGCTCCACCAGCACGGCCAGCGCCCGCTCCAGCGCGGGGATGTCCAACGCTCCGGTGAGCCGCGCGAAGTACGGGACGTTGTAGGAGATGCCCCCGGGCGTGAGCTGCTCGATGAACCACATCCGCTGCTGCCCGAAGGAGAGCGGCAGCAACGCGTCACGGGGGACGGGCAGCACGGGCGGCGCTCGACGACGGGGCCTCGCCGGGGACTTCGGCGCGGAGGCGGAAGGGGAGCCGGGGTGCTCGGTCGTCATGTCTCGCTCGGGGGAAAGCGGGGGAAGGGGCCGCCCTCAGGGGGGCGGCCTGGCTCAAGCGGTCTGCTCCTGGCGCAGCTCGTCGCACAGCGTGGCCACGGCCCGGAGCGTGTTGAACAGCTCCACCATGGACACCTCCACGCCCAGCTCGCTCTCGATGCGATTGGACAGGACCGTGGCCATCAGGGAGTTGCCGCCAATCTCCAGGAAGTGGTCCTCCGGGCGCACGACCTCCACGCCCAGCAGGTCCTTCCACCACGCCGCGAGCTTCGCTTCCGTGTCCGTGAGGCTGGCGGCTTCTTCGGGGCTCGGGTTCAAGGCCGTTCCTTCCGTCCGCTCACGCGGGCTTCAGCCGCTCGCGCAGCAGGTACTTGCGCACCTTGCCGGTGGCCGTCTTGGGCATCTCGTCGATGAGGTCCAGGCGGTCCGGCCAGTACTGGTTGGACATGCCCTGCTGCTTGAGGTGGTCGCGCAGCTCGTTGAGCGTGGGCGGGGCCTCTCCCTCGCGCACCACGACGACGGCGCACACCCGCTCGCCGCCAATCTTGTCGTCCGAGTGCGCGACGACCGCGACCTCCTTCACCTTCGGGTGCGAGTACAGCGCGGACTCCACCTCCACCACGGGGATCTTGTACCCGTACCGGAAGATGACGTCCTTCAGCCGCCCCACGATGCGGATGCCGCCGCGTCCGTCGTCGCGCGCCAGGTCGCCCGTGTCGAACCAGCCCTCCGCGTCCACCGCCGCGGCGTACACGTCGTCACGCTTGAAGTAGGTGAGGCACTGGCTGGCGCCTCGCACCAGCAGCCGTCCCGTCCCGTCCGGATACGGCGTGCCGTCCTCCGCGAGCGCCGGGACGATCTTCGTCTCCATCCACGCCACCGCCCGTCCGTCGCTCTGGCTGGGCCAGTCCGGTGCATCTTCATGCCGGGTGATGGTGACCGCGCCGTTCTCCGTCATGCCCCACAGCGTGTGCAGCCGCACGCCGAACACCTCGCGCACCGCCGCGATGAGGTGCGGCGGCACCGGGATGGAGCCCGTGGCCAGCTGCCGGAGCGAGGACGTGTTCCGCTGGCGCTTTCGCTGCAACGCGATGAGGTTCATCAGGTACGTGGGGATGCCGTACGTGAACGTGACGCCGTGCTCCTCGAAGAGCTTGAGCGTCAGCTCCGGGTCGCCCACGTCCATGTAGATGGCCGTGGCCCCCAGCAGGATGGGCATCAGGTACGAGTACGTGAACCCCGTGGACGCCGTCAGCAGCGACGGCAGCGCCACCACGTCCGTCGCGTCGATGCCCAGCGTGTCGCAGAGCGCGCGCGTGATGCCGTAGTTCGTGTTGTGCGAATGCACCACGCCCTTCGGCTCGCCGGTGGTGCCGGACGTGTAGAGGATGTTGCACACGTCGTCCGCGGCCGCGGGCGCGGTGCCCGTAAGCGACGCTTCCTTCTCCCACTCGCGCTCGATGAAGTGGCGCTCGAAGTCCCGCTCGCCCGGCTGGAGGTCCGTGTTGCTGCCCAGCAGCACCCGGTGGCGCAGGGACGGCAGCACCGCCGCGATGTCGCGCGCCATGTCCCGGTGTGAGTGCCCCGTCCACGACGTGGGCCCCACGTACACGGAGGCCTCCGTGCGCCCCAGGATGAACTCCACCTCGCGCCGCCGGTAGTCCGGCGGAATGGGCGCGATGACCGCTCCCAACCGCGCGCACGCCAGCGCCAGCGCCGTGAAGTGCCACCCGTTGGGCAGCTGCACCGCGACGATGTCCTCGCGCCCCACGCCCAGCTCGCGCAGGCCCAGCGCGAACCGGTCCATGTATCGCGCCAGCTCGGCGTAGGTCAGCCGCGTGATGTCCTTGGAAAAGTACCGTGCGGCGATGATCGCGGTCTTGTCCGGGTGCTCCTGGACGCAGCGACGCAGATCGTCAACCACCGTGGTGTCACGCCACCAACCCTTTCGGCGGTACTCCGAACCCTTCTCCAATGCCGCTGCGTTATGGAAACGCTGCCCCATTTGAAGGTCTCCTCCGAGTGACGCGAAACCGGGGAATGCCTGGCGAGCCGCGCGTGTAACACCGCGAGATTACCGGGCAAGACGGTTTTTTCTCGTACATCTATATCTTAAGAAAATCCGCGTTGACGGCGCATGATGCGTTTTCCTAGGGTGTCTCACAACAGCCGGATTCCTGGGCTGTGTCAGCGACGCTACGGGCATGACTTTCTCGGCGAATCCAACGACCCCCGGGCTGTCGCGCGACGCGCGGACGCCAGAAGAACCCACGGCCTCCGGCGGCCCGCTGGCGCCTGCTCGCACGGGTGACGGGGCTGCGGGCGCCCTGTCGGATGCGGGGTTGACGTTGCTGCCTCGCCGGGCGAAGCGCATCCGGCAGACCATCGTGCGGCTGGCGGCGACGCCGTCGGGCTGTCACCTGGGCGGCTCGCTGTCGATGGTGGAGATATTGGTGGCGCTGCTGGGCCGGGTGATGCGCGTGGATCCGCGCGCGCCGAAGGCACCGGAGCGCGACCACCTCATCCTGTCCAAGGGGCACGCGGCGGCGGGGCTCTACGCGGCGCTGGCGGAGTTCGGCTTCGTGGACGTGGAGACGCTGGTGCGCGAGTACAACGCGGACGGCAGCATCTTCACCGGCCACGTGAACGCGGCGGTGCCGGGCGTGGAGTTCGCCACCGGCAGCCTGGGCCACGGGCTGGGGCTGGGCGTGGGGCTGACGCTCGCGCATGTGCTGCGCGGGGAGCCCAACCGCACCTTCGTCGTCTGCGGCGACGGAGAGATGGGCGAGGGCTCCAACTGGGAAGCGCTCCAGGTGGCGTCGCACCGCAAGCTCACGGGCCTGACGCTGATCATCGACCGCAACGGCGGGCAGAACGACGGCCCCACCGAGTCCATCCTGTCGCAGGAGGCGCTGGTGCAGCGGCTGGACGCGTTCGGCTTCCAGTCGCTGGAGCTGGACGGGCACGACCTGCCCGCGCTGGTGGCCGCGCTGGAGGCGCCCGTGGTGGGCGACCGTCCGCGCGCCATCGTCGCCCGGACGCGGAAGGGCGCGGGCGTGCCGATGCTCAAGGGCAAGGGGCCGCACTACGCGGTGTTCTCGCCGGAGCACCTGCGGCGGGCGCTCGCGTCGCTGGGGGAGGACGGACAGTGAGCGCGTCGCTTGCCCCCGCGGTGGACCTGGCCCATGCGCCGGAGGCGTGGCTCGCCGCGCACCCGGAGCTGTCCAGCCGGCTGGTGTTCCGGCACGCGGCGGCGCGCTTCGCGGAGGAGGACGCGCGCGTCGTCTTCCTGGAGGCGGACCTGGGCGGCGGAGGCGATCCGTTCGAGAAGCGCCACCCCCAGCGCTACTTCAACCTGGGCATCTGCGAGGCCACCATGCTGGACATGGCGTGTGGCCTGGCGCACGGCGGGCACACCGTCATCGCGCACAGCTTCGCGGCGTTCGGCGTGATGCGCGCGTGCGAGCAGGTGCGGCTGAACCTGGCCTATGCGCGCGCCAACGTGAAGCTGGTGTGCGACTACGGCGGCGTGGCGGGCGCCTTCTTCGGCCCCACGCACCACGCGATTGAAGACCTGGCCGTGCTGCGCGCGATGCCCAACCTCACGGTGGTGTCGCCCGCGGACGGACTGGAGACGGTGCAGGCCACGCGCGCGATGCTCCAGCACGACGGGCCGGTGTACCTGCGGCTGGGCCGCAACCGCGTCACCCGCCTGGACCTCCCGCGCCCGCCGTTCGAGCTGGGCCGCGCCGCGCTCCTGCGCGAGGGCGACGACGTGGGGCTGCTCGCGCACGGAGAGGTGGGCGTGTCCGTGGCGCTGGACGCCGCGAAGCTGCTGGAGGCGCAGGGCGTCTCCGCGCGCGTGCTCAACGTGCACACGCTGAAGCCGCTGGACGAGGAGGCGGTGCGCGAGACGGCGGCGCGCACGCGGCTCCTGGTGACGGTGGAGGAGCACAACGTGCTGGGCGGACTGGGCAGCGCGGTGTGTGAGACGGTGTGCTCGCTGGACCTGGGGCGGCGCGTGCTGCGCGTGGGCCTGCAGGACCGCTACGACTCGCGCGCTGGTTCGCACGAGGCCTTGCTCAAGGGCCATGGCCTGGAGGGCGGGCAGGTGGCCGAGCGCATCCTGGGAGTGCTCCCAAGAACCCCGGTGTTTGCCGTGGAACCCGCAACGAGGAGGGACTGACATGCAGGTCCAGAACCCGAATCCGATGACGCAGTCCGTGCCCCCCGAGCAGTGCCCGCTGTGCGCGCAGCCGGTGCCGGGCGGCAACCGGATCGTGGGCGAGGTGCTCTCCTGTGACGGCTGCTCCGCCGAGTTGGAGGTGGTGGGCATCAACCCGCTGCGGCTCGAGGAAGCACCCGAGGTCGAGGAAGACTGGGGGGAGTAGCCCCGCGCCATGCGCAAGGTCGACCTCGTCTATACGCGCGTGCGCACCGAGGAGAAGCTCCTCCTCGAGGCGCTGCGCAGGCGCGACTGCGCCGTCAACCTGGTGCAGGACTCCGGGATGGTGCTGTCCATGGACCGGCAGCGCGTCACCGAGGCCGACACCGTGTTGATGCGCAGCATGTCCTTCACGCGTGCGCGCTACCTGGCCACGTTCCTGGAGATGAAGGGGCTGCGCGTGCTCAACAGCGCGAGGACCATCTCCCTGTGCGGGGACAAGGCGCTCACCAGCGCCGCGCTGGCCGCGAAGGGCGTGCCCATGCCGTGGTCGTTCGTGGCCTTCGACGAGGACGCGTGCCTGGAGGCGATTGAGCGGAAGGGCTACCCGGTGGTGACCAAGCCCGTGCTGGGCAGCTGGGGCCGGATGGTGGCCCGGCTGGACTCGCGCGCCGCGGCGGAAGGCGTGCTGTCCACGCGCTTCGGCACGGGCGGCGCGCAGGACCACGTGGCGCTGGTGCAGGAGTACGTGGACAAGCCGGGCTACGACCTGCGCGTCTACGTCATCGGCCGTGCGGTGGGCGGCCTGCGGCGGCGCTCCGAGCACTGGATCACCAACACCGCGCGCGGCGCCGTGCCGGAGCGCTACGAGGTGCCGGTGGTGCACGCGAAGCTGGCGGAGGCCGCGGCGGAGGCGGTGGGTGGGGACCTGGTGGCGGTGGACCTCTTGGAGACGCGCGGCGGCGACATCTACGTCAACGAAATCAACCACTGCGTGGAGTTCGCGCGCAGCATCGACGAGACGGGCGTCCCGCTGCCGGACCTCATCGCGGAGTACGTCGCTTCCGGAGCCGGAGGAGCCCTGCGATGAGCGTGCGCGTGGCGGTACTGGGAGCCGCGGGCTACACCGGCGGCGAGGTGCTGCGCCTGTTGCTCGCGCACCCGGCCGTGGAGGTGGTGCAGGCCACCTCCGGCCAGTTCGCCGGCAAGCGCCTGGACTTCCCGCATCCACACCTGCGCGGGGTGGGGACGCTGCGCTACACGCCGCACGACGCGCTGGAGCCCTGCGACGTGCTGGTGAGCTGTCTGCCGCAGGGGGAGTTGCTCCTGCGCTGGGCGAAGGTGTCGCGGCTGGCGGAGCGGGTGGTGGACCTGAGCGCGGACTTCCGCCTGGACGCCGCGGGGCACGCGCGCTGGTACGGCAAGCACCCGCGCCCGGACGACGTGCCCGCGTTCGTCTACGGCCTGCCGGAGTGGATGGGTGACGCGCTGACGAACGCGCGCCACGTCGCGGTGCCCGGCTGCATGGCGCACGCGGGACTCCTGGCGCTCTTGCCGCTCTTGCACGCGGGGCTCGCGCGGCCGGACGTGCTGGTGGTGGACGCGAAGACGGGCTCGTCCGGAGGCGGCTCGACGCCGGACCGCTCCTCCCATCACCCGGAGCGCGCGAACGCGCTGCGCTGCTACAAGCCGGTGGGCCACCGGCACACGGGGGAGTTGGAGGGCGTGGTGGCGCGCGTCACGGGCCAGCAGCCCACCATCCACTTCAGCGCCACGGCGGTGCCGGGCGTGCGCGGCATCCTGGCGACGGTGCACGCCTTCGCGGCGCGGCCGGTGGAGGAGGCGGAGGTGGTGCGCGCCATCGCCACGCGCTACCGCGAGAAGCCCTTCGTGCGGCTCTTGCGCCCCAGTGCGTCGCTCTCTCCGTTCCCGGAGCCCGGGCCTCTGCTGGGCACGAACCACTGTGACTTGTCGGTGGACGTGGACGCGGAGCGGGGCCGCATCGTGGTGAACGCCGCCATCGACAACCTGGTGAAGGGCGCCGCCGGCACGGCGGTGCATGCGCTGAACCTGATGCTGGGTCGCCCGGAGACGGAAGGGCTGGGCTTCCGGGGCCTGCATCCGCTCTAGACCGCTTTTCATTCCGAGGAGCCGCACCCATGAGCTTGAGCACGAAATCCCCCGGCGAGGTGTTCGCGGCCGCGGTCCAGAAGCAGGGCACGAAGGCGCACGTGGACTACGACACGTCCATCGTGGACGCGTTCCCCGGCTTCAAGCGCCGTCCGCGCATCGCGGTGCGCGGCATGTTCAAGACGGCGAAGGCGGAGCGCGACCCGGTCCCCTTCTGGTACGAGACGCACCCCCAGGCGAAGCCCACCGGGCCGGTGCAGGACGTGGAGTTGCGCCCGGAAGCCGGCTTCGAGTTCCACCAGGACACGCAGGCGCTCAAGCCCACGCGCGCGTGGATCCAGGTGCCGCGCAACCTGCTGGAGGACTCACAGTCGCTCGCGCAGTTCATCGACTTCCGGCTGCTGGTGCGGCTGAACACGGCGGAGAACCAGGCGCTGTGCATCGGCAAGGGCGGGGACGGCGTGCGGGGCCTGTTGCACACGCCGGGCATCGTGCGGCTGCCGGCGAAGAAGAACGCGGTGGCCTCGCTGCTCAACGCCTGCGCGCAGGTGGAGCAGATGGGCGGGTCCGCGGACGGCATCGTCATCAACTCGTTGGACTTCTACGAGCACCTGGTGGGCCAGCAGTCGCTCCTGTCGGACCTGGCGGCCATGGGCATCCGGCTGTGCCGCACGCGCATGGTGAACCCGGGCACCATCATCGTGGGGGACTTCACGGCCGCGGCGACGCTGTATGACAGCCAGCGCTCGGTCATCCGGTTCGCGGAGCCGCCGCCGGGCATCTTCCCGCGCGAGGGACTGGCCGCCTACGGCGAGGTCTACACGACGCTCGCGGTGCACCTGCCCACCCACTTCTTCGTGGCGTCGCTGACCTGATGGCCACCGCGAGCGCGAAGGGCGAGGGCGCGCAGCTCACGGTCCTCTACATCACCGGCTGGTGCCGCAGCGGCAGCACCATCCTGGGCAACGTCCTCAACGAGGTGCCGGGCTTCTTCCACGTGGGGGAGCTGAGCTTCCTCTGGAAGAACGCGTACGGGAACGGCTCCAACACGCTGTGCGGCTGCGGCCAGCAGCTGTTGGACTGCGGCATCTGGGACACGGTG
Source organism: Corallococcus sp. CA054B (assembly GCF_003611625.1). Classification (NCBI taxonomy): domain Bacteria; kingdom Pseudomonadati; phylum Myxococcota; class Myxococcia; order Myxococcales; family Myxococcaceae; genus Corallococcus; species Corallococcus sp. CA054B. Next base: position 2,102 of record NZ_RAVY01000145.1, on the reverse strand, counting down.
CTGACCTCCGACGTGCCGGCGGGCCTGACGCCGCGCGCGCACGCGGAAGAGGTGGTGCGCAGGCAGCAGGCCGCCGTGCGCACGCGGCACACGTTGCGGGTGCTGGACGAGGCAGGGGATTCGCAGACGCTCCATGCGCACGCGGACTTCCTCGCGCGGACGTACCGGACCATCGCGCGAGCCACGGGGAGCACGGTGCTGGTGGACAGCGGGAAGTTCCCGTCCGAGGCGGCGCTGTTGCCGCGCGTGGAGGGCATCCGGCCGCTGTATCTGCACCTGGTGCGCGACCCGCGTGCGGTGACGCACTCGTGGACGAAGACGAAGCAGTACGTCGTCCCCATGTCCGCCGCGCGCAGCACGGCGTACTGGCTGGGCTTCAACGCCGCCTCGGAGGAGGTGACGCGGAGGTTCCCCGCCCAGTCGCTCTTCCTGCGCTACGAGGACTTCATCGCCGCGCCGGACCGCGCCGTGGATACGGTGCTGGACCTGGTGGGCGTGCCGCGCACGCAGAACCCGGTGAAGGGCCGCACGGTGGTGCTGGGGAAGAACCACACCGTCACCGGCAACCCGGACCGCTTCCGCAGCGGCCCCACGCTCCTGCGCGGCGAGGACGACGCATGGAAGGGGGATCTGGCCTCCGGAGCGAAGGCGCTCACCGTGGCGCTCGCCTGGCCGCTGATGGCGAAGTACGGGTACTTCAGCGGCGCCCGGCGCGCTCCCCTCGGAGGCTCCGCGCAGGATGCGGCGGGCGTGGAAACCCGGCCCTGAGCCTTCGGCCATGAGCTCTGTCCTCACGGATGAGAAGGCAAGAACCCGGCTGAGCCCCTGTCGGCGGCGGACCGGAAAAACCTGTCCGACAGTCGGACAGGTTCGGACGACCGTGGTGGGAGGCCTCCGGGCCAGCCAGACACCGGAAACCTGTCGGACAGTCGGGCAGGTTCTGGAAAACTGGAGCCAGGGACCTCGCTCCGCCCAATCAGGGGAAACCTGTCGGACAGTCGGACAGGTTCTAGAGAACCGGGGCCAGGGACCTCGCTCCGCCCAATCTGGGGAAACCTGTCGGACAGTCGGACAGGGTTGGAGCGTCGGTGCTGGGGACTTTGCTCCGCCCGAGCCGCAAGAACCTGTCGGACCGTCGGACGGCTCTGGAGAACCGGGGCCGAGGGCTTCGCTCCGCCCGAACTGCGGGATCTTGTCCGACAGTCGGACAGGCTTGGAGGACCGTAGCTGGAGGGCTCCTGGCCAGCCGGCGCCGGAAGCCTGTCGGACAGTCGGACAGGTTTTGGAGAACCGCAGCAGGGGGCTGCCGCCCCAAATCAGACTATGGAAGCCTGTCGGACAGGTTCTGGGGAACCGAGGCCCGGGACCTCGTCCTGCCCGAGCCGCAAAAACCTGTCGGACCATCGGACAGGTTCGAGGGGCCGTGGCTGGGGGCGACCGCTCCATCCGGACCTCAGAATCTTGTCGGACAGTCGGACAGGTTGGGGGGACTGGGGCTGGGGGCAGCCGTTCCATCCAGACCTCAGAAGCTTGTCGGACAGTCGGACCGGTTTGGGCGCACCGCAGCTGGGAACTGCTGTTCCAACCGGGCCGGGAAACCTGTCGGACAGTCGGGCCGGTTTGGACGCCTTGTGGCTGGAGGCTGCCGGTTCCTCCGATGTCGGACAGTCGGACCGGTTTGGGCCCACCTCGGCTGGAGGGGGCCGTCGTTCCAGCTGGGACACGGAAGCCTGTCGGACAGTCGGACCAGTTTGGACGCCTTGTGGCTGGAGGTTGCCGGTTCCTCCGGGCCGCCGGAAACCTGTCGGACAGTCGGACCGGTTCTGGAACGCCGTGGCTGGGGGCTGCTCGCTCCCGTCGGGCAGAGGGACCTGTCGGACAGTCGGACAGGTTTTGGAGCTCCGTCGCTGGACGGGCTGCCGCTCCCTTCGGGCTGCGGAATCTTGTCGGACAGGTTTGGGGCGTGCCGGGCCGGGATATCCGGGGGCTCTGCGGGGGCCGTACACCGGCGCGGTTGGGCGCACGAGGGACGACCGGGGATGGCTGGGCTGGGTTGGGGACTGTCTCTTATACCCATCTGACGCTGCCGACGATAAGGCTCG
>NZ_RAVY01000144.1:0-25194 GCF_003611625.1 Corallococcus sp. CA054B | reverse complement strand
CCCTGGCCCCGGCCCCCGCCCCCGCGGAGGCCGCCAAGGCGGTGGAGACGGCGCGGACTCCGGAGAAGGAGGAGGCGCGGCTGGACGTGGACGTGCCGCTGGCGCCGGCCAAGACGGTGGCGGCGGTGCCCGTGGCCCAGACGCCCGAGCGTCCGAAGGCGAGCGCGGTGGTGGTGGCGTTCGGCCCGCACAAGGGCAAGACGACGTCCGAGCTGTCCGACGACGAGCTGAGCGAGACCATCGACCTGGCGCACGAGAAGCTGATGGAGCAGCCCCGGGCCAAGTGGGCGAAGGCCATGCGCGAGAACCTCACCGCGCTGGAGGCGGAGACGGAGCTGCGCTGCCAGGTGCCGTCCTCCAAGGACCGCGCCGGGACGAACCCGGACGCTTGAGCCCACGTCGTTCGCTGAGCTGAAAAGACGCCCGCGTTCCCTGCAGAGGGGACGCGGGCGTCGTGCTTTCCTGCGTTCAACATCCGCTCCACCTATTCTGGCCCCTGAGGGAGCGGCCCCTGGCATTCCACGCGGTGCGTCCTCACCTGCACTCTCGGTCAAGGACATTGATCGGGATGGAGCAGGGCACATGGCCGGGCGCAGGGCATGGCGGTTCATCGTGGCGGGGTTGTTCGTGGGTGGCGTGGGCGCGGGTTGCGGAAACTCCGCGCCAGCGCGTTCCGTGGGGGAGCCGCCCGAGCGGCCGCAAGAGGTGGATACCGGGGTTCCGGATCCAGGCGGCGTCACCGGAGAGGACACTCCGAAACCCGCCCCGGTGGACACGGGCAATCCTCCGGAGCAGCAGCAGCACGATGCGGGTGTTCCTCCGGAACAGGACGCAGGTACACCGCCGGAGCAGGACGCGGGCACGCCTCCAGAGCAGCCCGACCCCGCGGCGTGCGAGGGGGTTCCGAGCATCTCGCCGCAGCAGCTCGCGGCGTTCGAGCTCTGGAGCCATCGGGGCGACAGGGAGATCTCATGCTTCGCCACCGCACCGGATGGCGCGGGCGGCGCGCTGGTCCTGCGAGGCAACGGCGTGACCTTCCAGATCGCGACGCGCTCCGGGGGCTCTCTGTTCTGGTACAGCGTGAACGACTTCAGCGCGACCGCGCAGCCCGGAGGGATGCTGGGCATCACCGACCCCATCCAGGACGTCCCCCAGTGGTTGCTGTTCGTCGACGGGCCCACCGGTTATGCCCGCCAGCAGCCGAACGAAGCGGCGGAGATCGTGATGACGTCGGTGGATCCGACGGGCGGGCTCCGTGCGGTCCTCGCGGATGGGACCCTCAAGGCCTACAGCGTGCACGGCGAGACCCGCTGGAGCCTTCCCGTATCCCTGAGCGCGCCCTTGAGTGCCGTGGGCGTGGATGCCCGGGGTCACACCCTGGTGCTGGCCGTGGGCGATACCCGGTTCGGCCCCTCGACGGTGGAGGGGCTCTGGGTGGACAGCAACGGTCAGCCCGGTCAGCCCTTCCTCGCGCTGGCCCAGGCCCCGGCAGGCAGCTACGAGCTCATGCCCCAGGTGAACGAGGGCCTGTTCCTGGCCGTCAACCACGGCGCCAGGACGTGGGCAGCGGCCTTCGAATCTCTTCAGCCCGAGGCAAGCCCCGCGCCCGAATGGCTCGCCCGGGGTGCGGAACGGCCGCTGCTCCGGCTTCCGGGGGGCAAGGGCTACTTCCGCCCTTCGGCCACCGACACGGGCAACTGGAGCTGCGAGCGGCAGGCGGAGTTCCTCTCGCCGAAGGGGGCTTCGTGCGGCACGCTCCCGTTCCTGTCCGGCCCCAAGGGGGACTGGTCTCCCTGCAAGCACTTGATGCTGGGCGCCGATGGGACGGTCGTCGAGCCCGTGGGCTGGATTGAACCCGAGTGGGCGGACCGGGAAGGCCACCCGGTGTATTGCTCGGTCCGGTACTGGCCCAGGCTGCTCCAGTAGCAGCGTTCCCACCGTGAGATGAACAACGCCCGCGTTCCCGAAGAAGGAACGCGGGCGTCTTCAGGCCCAGACGGGTGGCCCCGTCAATGACAGGGCCCCTAGAAGTTCATCGGGCCGCCCGGCAGGTTGTAGACATACGGGAATGACGTATCAGGCACGGTGACCCCCACGAAGCCCGAGGCATTAAAGTACGAAGAGGGAATCTGGAAGCGGAAGCCATGGGCGCCCGTAAGACCGAACTGCTGGTTGATGTCCGGCCGGATCCGGTCAGTCTGAACCGTGAAGTTCGTGCCGATGGTAGGGAATGACGTCCGGACGAGGTTCACGGTCACCGTAATCTGGGCCTCCGGCGTCCTGCGGTCGAAGAGCCACCCCGTCACCCAGCCAGCGCTGTCGATGCCCTCGATCGCGCCCTTGAAGTTGAAGCACAGCCGGCTGCTGGTGAAGCCCGGCGTGGCGCAAAGCTTGTCGAGAATGGGCCGCATGGCATAGCCCGAGGCGGTTTCACGCCAGAGCGCCTCATTCGCCACGTTGCAGGTGTTGGAGCTGTCCGGCACGTAGTCATCTCCACCTGCGCCAGCGAAGAGGACCCCTGCCACGGTATAGCCTCCCTGCGCGTAGATGGCGCTGCCAGAGTTCCCACCGAACGTGTCCAGGTCCGCCTTGATATTGTCGCTGGTGGCCAGGGACCGCAGGATGCCCGCGGAATCAATCTTCAGCGGAATGCCACTGGGAGAGCCAATGAGGGCCATGGGCTGGCCCTGAGGGAACGGATGGTTCCCGAAGGCCACCCGGGCCGGAGTGAATCGCGGTGTCGCCGGACGATCCAGCCGGACGATGGCGTAGTCCTCAATCCAGGACGAGCCACTCTCGCGGCGCCGGTTGAGCACAATCTCCTTGCAGCTGAAGTAGTCCGCGCTCGACATGGAGGCGACCGTCGTGGCGTTGGTACGGTAGTACCCGAAGACCCAAGCTTCCGAGCCACATGACGTCCCGAGGCAATGTCCCGCGGTGAGGACAAGGTCGTCGTCAATCAAGACCCCTGAGCATTCTCCCAGCGTCGGGTCGTTGTAGAACCGCTCGCTCGAGCAAAGCCCCTTGGCCGCCCCGAGGATCTGGCTTGCAGCGACATTCGCCGGCGTAGGTGCCCCAGACCTGGTCATCATGGTCGGCGTCGAGTTGACGGCGAGATCGACCAGGGTCGCATCGGGATGCGCATAGACATCCTGACGGTCATCATAGAAAGAAATGGCTTTGTCCCGGCGTTCTTCCAGGTGTCTGGAGTCATCCAGGTTGCCCTCGGCGGGTCCGCACGCACCGGCCGAAAGCCCGGACACGACGGCCATCAACATCGCCACACTTCGCGAAGCGCCCCAACGCGCCACGTTCTTCTTGTTTGTCATAGTCCCCTTCACGGAAAGCGCGGGGGCTTTTAGACAAACAAGACAGGAATGAAAGGAATTATTTCCCCGTGAACAATTCCAGCACCACACGGAGGGTGGTGGCTGCGTTTGACTGAGGGGAAGTCGAAGCGCGGAGCCGGGAGGCGGCGTCTGACGCGGCTTCAAGAGGGTTGAGACAGTGCGCCCAGAGGGACTTGAACCCCCAACCCTCGGCTTCGAAGGCCGATGCTCTATCCAGTTGAGCTATAGGCGCGGGGAAGCAAAGAAGGGCGAATGACCGGGATCGAACCGGCAACCTCCGGAGTCACAGTCCGGCGCTCTAACCAGTTGAGCTACATTCGCCGTCACTTCGCACGTCCAACGGCGTTGCTGCGGCGGTCTCCTACCGTGGAAACCGGGGCCGTTCAAGGCCCAAAACCACCGGCCAGCAGATTAGCGCCCCAGGCAGGGCTCGAACCTGCGACCCCCGACTTAGAAGGTCGGTGCTCTATCCAGCTGAGCTACTGGAGCTGGCCGGTCCTCACTGCTGAAACATCACGGCACTTCAAGTCGGGGCGAGAGGATTTGAACCTCCGACCCCCTGCGCCCAAGGCAGGTGCGCTACCAGGCTGCGCTACGCCCCGAGAAGTGCTGCATTCTTCGCCTAACGCGGACGGACGCGCAAGCCTGCTCTTCCTGACGCCCGCCCGGCCGGTCAGAGCGCCAACAGATGGCGCCGCATCAGCTGGAAGGCCCGGGCCCGGTGCGACACCCGCGACTTCTCCTCCGGCAGAAGCTCCGCCATGGAGCGCCCGCCCTCCCCCTCCACCTGGAACACGGGGTCGTAGCCGAAGCCGTGAGTCCCCCTCGGCGCCCGCAGGATGACGCCCTCGCAGCGCCCCACCTCCACCCGGGGTGCGTCCCCCTTCCCCGTCACCAGCGCCAGGGCGCAGCGGAAGGAAGCGGTGCGCTTCTCCTCCGGCACGTCCGCCAGCTCGGTGAGGAGCTTCTCGTACCGGTCCTTGTCATCCCCCGGCGCATAGCGGGCGGAGTGCACGCCGGGCTGGCCGTCCAGCGCGTCCACGCACAGCCCGGAGTCGTCCGCCAGCGCGGGCAGCCCGGTGGCCTCCGAGTAGGCGCGGGCCTTCTTCACCGCGTTCTCCTCGAAGGTGGCGCCATCCTCCACGGGCTCCGGCACGGGGGGCAGGTCCTTGAGGGACACCACCTCCACCGCGTCGCCCACGAGCAGGCGCAGTTCGCGCACCTTGCCGGCGTTGCCGGTGGCGAAGAGCAGCTTCGGCTTCATCCCAGCACCTTCGCCTGCGCGGCGGCGAGCTGCTGGATGGCGGCCAGGCCTCCGTCCAGCATCGCGTCCATCGACTTGCGGTCGAAGAGCTTGTGCTCGGCGGTGCCCTGCACCTCCACGATGCGGCCGTCGCCCGTGGCCACGAGGTTCAGGTCCACCTCCGCGGTGGAGTCCTCGTCGTAGTCCAGGTCCACGCGCACCTCGCCGTTCACCACGCCCACGGACACCGCGGCCAGCGGGGTGAGGCCCTTCAGGATGCCCGGCTTGTTGAGCGAGCGCATGGCCAGCACCAGCGCCACGTACGCGCCCGTGATGGACGCGGTGCGCGTGCCGCCGTCCGCCTGGATGACGTCGCAGTCCAGCGTGAAGGTGCGCACGCCCAGCGCCTGCAGGTCCACCGACGCGCGCAGGGCGCGGCCGATGAGCCGCTGGATCTCCATGGTGCGGCCGGACTGCTTGCCCTTGGCGGCCTCGCGCGAGCCGCGGGTGTGCGTGGCGCGCGGGAGCATGCCGTACTCGGCCGTCACCCAGCCTGAGCCCTTGCCCATCAGGTGCGGCGGGACGCGGTCCTCCACCGAACAGGTGACGAGCACCTTGGTGTGGCCGAACTCCACCTGGACGGAGCCCTCCGCGTAGCGGTTGACGTTGGGCGTGAGGGTGACAGGCCGAAGGTCCAGCGCACCACGGTTGAACGAACGCACGAGGGAAGGCTCCTGACAGGGAGGGACAGGCGAAGCCCCCACGCTTTATCAGGGCGCGGTGGATCCAGCCACCGGTTGCGAGGGCGAGGAGTCCCGCCGCCGCGTCTCCCGGAGGAAGGCCTGCACCCCGTCCGCGATGGCCTCCGCCAGCGTCTCCTGGTACGCGGCCTTCCCCAGCCGCGCGCCCTCCTGCGGGTGGGAGATGAAACCCACTTCAATCAGCACCGCCGGCGCCTCCACGCCCGTGAGGACGAAGAAGGGCGCCTGCTGCACGCCCCGGTCCGCCGCGCCGCTCTTGGAAATGAGGCGCGGGTGGATGGCGTACGCCAGCCGGGACGCATCCGTATGCGCCTCCGTGCGCGCCAGGTCATCCAGGATGAAGGCCAGCGTGGAGTGCCCCCGCGCCGCACGGGCCGTGGGGGCTTCCGCGTTCTCGCGGTCCGCCACCGCGCGCGCCGCCTCACCGGAGGCGTTGGCGGAGAGGAAGTACGTCTCGATGCCCTCGGTGCGCTCGCGCAGGCGCTTCGTGGGCATGGAGTTGGCGTGGATGGAGAGGAAGAGGTCCGGCCGCTGGATGTTGGAGAACTCCACCCGCTCCGACAGCGCCATCAGCGTGTCGCGGTCGCGCGTGAGGAACACCTCGCTGCCCGCGGCCTCCAGCTTCTCGCGCAGGCGCTGGGCAATCTGGAGCGCGACCTCCTTCTCCCAGAGGCCCCCGGGCCCCTTCGCGCCCTCCTTCGCCCCGCCATGTCCCGGGTCGATGACGATGCGCGCACCGCGCTCCCCCGCCCCGGCGAGGGCCGGCAGGAGGCACGCGAGCACGGGGAGGTAGAGGGGGAAGCGGCGCGGCGACATTCGCGCCGGGATGTTAGCGGAGGCCCGGCCCGGAGGCGAAATCCGCTCCCGGGCGGCAGTGCGCCTTCAGCCGATGACGTCGATGCCGGGGCGGCCCGCCTGCACTTCGCCGATGAGGGCCGCGTCCACGCCCGCCTTCTCCAGCGCCTGGATGGCCTTGAGCGCGTGGCGCGCGGGCACGCTGGCCAACAGGCCGCCGTTGGTCTGCGCGTCGGCGAGCAGCCACTGGATGTGCTCCGGCAGCCCCTCCGGGAACGTCACCTGCTTCTTCACGTGGGCGAGGTTCGTCTTCGTGCCGCCCGGAATCACGCCGGCCTCCGCCAGCGCGGGCACCTCCGCGATGAGCGGGATGCGCTCCAGGTCCACCGCCGCGCGCGTCTTCGCGCCGTTCATCATCTCCAGCAGGTGGCCCAACAGGCCAAAGCCCGTCACGTCCGTGAGCGCGTTCACCTTGAAGGCGCCCGACGCGAACACCTCACCGGAGGTCTTGTTGAGCGTGGCCATCTGCGCCGTCACGCGCTTCGTCAGCGCCTTGGACGCAAGTCCCCGCTTGATGGCGGTGGTGGCGATGCCCGTGCCCACGGGCTTGGTGAGCAGCAGCACGTCCCCCGGCTTCGCGCCCGCGTTGGTGAGCACCTTCTTCGGGTGCACCACGCCGGTGACGGCCATGCCGAACTTGGGCTCCGGGTCGCGGATGCTGTGGCCGCCCAGGATGGGGATGCCCGCCTCGTCCGCCTTGGACTGGCCGCCCGCCAGGATCTTCTGCAGCGTCTTGAGCGGCAGCTCGTCCGGGAAGCAAACCAGATTGAGCGCGAACAGCGGCTTCGCGCCCATGGCCCAGATGTCCGACAGCGCGTTGGCCGCGGCGATGGCGCCGAACTGGAACGGGTCGTCCACGAGCGGCGGGAAGAAGTCCACCGTCTCCACCACGGCCATGCCCGGCGCGACCTGGTACACGGCCGCGTCGTCGTTCGTGTTGAAGCCCACCAGGGCCCGGGGGTGGGACGCCGCCCCCTTCAGCCCGCCCAGGACCGTCGCCAGGTCCCCCGCCTTGAGCTTCGCCGCGCAGCCCGCGCAGTGGCTCATCTCCGTGAGGCGCTTCTTCGGCGCCACCGGCTTCTTGCCCGCCATGGTGTTCCCGCCCTACTCCGCGCGCACGTAGTCGCGCTTCATGAGCTGCACCACCGTTTCAGCGGTGAGCACGTCGTCGCCGTCCGAGTGGTCCAGCACGCCGCCCAGCGAGCCGTGGTTGTGCACCAGCTGCAGCACGTCCAGGTGCTCCGGCGTCAGTTCCTTCAAGGGCGCCGTCAGCGGCTGCGCGATGCGCAGCGCCGTGGCCATGGGCGGCAGGTTCGGCTGCAGGCGCTTGAACTCGTCCAGCTGCCGCAGGGCGTCCATCAGGAGCGCTTCGGTGGAGGAGTCCAGCTCCACCATGAACTCCTGCGTGTCCGCGGGGCGCAGCTCGAAGTCACCCTCTTCCCAGGTGACGATGCGGTTGAAGCTCTTCTGCGGGCCCAGGTTGTGGTTGTCGTCGATGACCGCGTAGTACACGCGGCCCTGGCGCAGGTAGATCTTCCCCTCGTGGGCGTTGTTCACCACGAGCACGCCGTTCTTCTTGGACGTGTGGAAGAGCTGGAGCAGGTCCGGGAGGGGGATCTCTTCAATCTTCCCCGTCATGGAGCTGGCCTTGGTGGTCCGCGCGGCCTGGGCGGCGGCGGCCTCCTCCAGCTTCTGCTTCACGACGCTCTCGTCCACCGGGGCGCTCTCCGCGCCCTGGTGCACGAGCTTGAGGATGGAGGTCCCGATGAGGATGCGGTCCCCCTCCTTCAGCTTGGCCTGCTTGACCTTCTCGCCGTTGACGAAGGTGCCGTTGGTGGACCCCAGGTCCTCGATGGTGATGGCTCCGTCGGAGAACAGGATCTTCGCGTGCTTGCGCGAGACCATGTCCTCCACCAGCACCATGTCCAACTCGCTCGACCGTCCGACGACGATCTGCTTGTTGGCCTTCAGCGGGAACTCACCGCCCTGGTACTTCCCGGAGATGAACTTGAGGGCAAAGGACTTCGCCGTACCGCCAGGAGTGCTCACGGTGCCGCGACCTCGATGATGGAAGTTGCCATGGTGCTCAACCCGTCACTTCCGCCTTCCCCGGGTCCTTCACCAGGTTGAGGTACATCTGCGCGCTCTTGTTGCCGGGGCTGCGCACGAGCACGTCTTCCCAGACCTTCACCGCCTCGTCACGGCGTCCCGCCGAGTACAGGGCGATTCCATAGTTGATCCGTCCAGGAATGTACGACGGATTCTGCGCGATGACCTGTTCGTACTCCGCCAGGGCCGCCGCGTTGTCGCCAGCGTCACGCAGGGCATTGCCCAGCTTCAGCCGGATGTCCACGAACTCCGGGAAGTGGGCCAGCGCGCGGCGGTACTCTTCAATGGCCTTGGCCCACACACCGCTGGAGGCGAACACGTCGCCAATGTCGGCGTACATGTTGGCCACCTTCTTCATGACGTAGGGGTCCAGCTCGCCGGGGGCGCCCTTCTGGCGGGACAAGGCGGCCTGGTAGACCTCCTTCGCCTCCGCGTACTTCCCCATGTCGTTGTAGATGACCGCCAGGTTGAGCGCGGCCTCGGTGTACGCGGGGTTGAGCCGCAGCGCGGACTCAAAGGCCCGCTGCGCCCGGGCGAACTGGCCCTGGTCGTGGTAGATGATGCCGAGCATGTTGTAGACGTCGGCGAAGGTCGGATTCTGCTCGACCACCTTCGTCAAGAACTGCTCGGCCTGGGCGTACTGCTTCTTCTCGAAGGAGCCGCGCCCGAGGGTCAGTAGCTGCTTGAGGGCTTCGTCCATGACTCGGCCCGCGCGGGCCCCTGCCTCCTCAGGAAGCCTACATCAGCCCGGGCGAAAACAAGAATTGATCGCCCTCGCGCACAAGCAAAAGCGGTCGCTCGCCCCGGGTGTCCACCGGCCGGGCCGGAAGGTCTCCCTCCACCCGGTAGTGCTCCGTCACCGTCACGTCGTCCCGCTCCAGCCGGGCGTACCACGCCTGGGCCGTCAGCCGCCGCTTGCTCAAGGGGGCCACCTCCGCCCACGTCCGCCCTGCCCCGCCATCCCCTCCCGGTCCCGCCAGCCGCGCCAGCGCCTCCGGCCGCCCTTGCGACAGGGCCTGCCGCCGCGCCTCCAGCGCCGCCACCACCGCCACCAGCCGCGGCGCCACCGAGGACTCGGGCTTCCACCGGCCGGACGCGCGGGTGAAGGGGACCACCTCCACGCCCGCGGTGCTGACCGTGGTGGCGCCCAGCACGCCCTCGAAGTCCAGCGTGGCGAAGGCCTCCGCGCGCTGGCCGTCCGGCGCCACGGAGACGGAGATGCGGGCGTACTGGAGCTTCCGCGAGACGAGCGGAGCCTGGGCACCGGGCACGGGCAGGGACACGCCGTCGTGCTCGGCTTGCTTCAGGGTGGTGATGATCTCCGCTTCCGGCCCGGCCGCGGCGCCCAGGAGGCGCGAGCCCAGGAACAGGAGGACGATGGCGGCGGCGAGCACGGCGATGCCGATGCCCCCCAGCCGGCCCCAGTCCTCCGAGCGCCTCACGAGCCCAGCATCTTCTGGGCACGCTGGGCGGCGGGCGTGCCCGGCAGGCGCTTGAGGACTTCCTTCAGCGTGTTCTGCGCGCGCTCCGTGTCGTTGAGCTTCACGTAGGCGTTGTGAAGGTCGAAGAGGGCCTCCTCCTCCAGCGGCGTGCCCGGATAGTTCTTGAGCAGCCCCTCCAGACGCTGGGCCGCGGCCTTCCAGCGCTCGCGCTTCGCGTAGAAGGACGCGACGTACAACTCATGGCGCGCCAGGCGCTGCTTGGCATCATCCCGGTGCGCCGTGGCGTCCTTCACGTACTGCGAATCCGGGTACTCGCGCAGGAAGACGTTCATGGCCCGGAGCGCGTCGTACATGGGCTTCTGCTCCTTCTCGTAGGAAGGCGGCAGGGCGAAGAACTCCGAGGGGAACTCCTGCACGTAGGAGAAGGCCGCGCGGTAGGCGGCGTAGTCCACCTTGGGGTGCGTGGGGTGCAGTCGCATGAAGGAGTCGAACTTCTCGCGCGCCTCCGGGTACATCTCCCGGGCGAGGTCCAGGTCCGCCAGCTTCAGCTCCGCCTCGCGGGCGGCCTCCAGGTAGGGGAACTTGGTGCGGACGTGTTCGAAGTACTTCTCCGCCTTGAAGTAGTCGTTGTCCTCCAGCGCGGCCTCGCCCAGCGCCAGGTTCTCCGCGGCCATGGCGGCGTAGTCGGGCTCGCCCGCGGGCCCCGCGGAGAGGGCGGCACAGGCGGACAACATCAGGGCGGACAGGACGAGGACGACGGAGCGCATCACGCCCCCAAACTATTCGTCCTGCCCGGAGGGGTCCAGCGAAGGTTCTCCCACCAGCCGGGTCACGATGTCCGGCGCGAAACCCCGGCTGAGCAGGAGCCGCCCCGCCCTCGCCTGCTCCTTCGCGTCCAGCGGGCGGCCGGCCAGGCGCCGGCGCTCCAGCACCAGCCGTGCGGCCTCCAGCGCGTCGAAGCCCACCGCGTCCTTCGCCTCCGACAGCGCCCGCCGCGCCTCCGTGCCCTCCAGCCCGTGCGCCTGGAGCCGTTGGAGGACGGCCCGGGGACCCAGCTTGCCCCTGCCCAGCAGGGCCTGGGCGCGTTCACGCGCGAACTTCGCGTCGTCCAGGTAGCCCCATTCCGACAGACGGGCGAGCACCGCGTCGCGCACGGATTCGGGGTAGCCCTTGCGCTCCAGCGCGAGCGTCAATTCATGCCGGCTGCGGCCACGCGCCTTGAGCAGGCGCAGGCAGGCGTCGGTGGCGCGCTGGACAGCCTCGGGGCCTTCGGGCTCGTCAACCATCGCGGAGTCCCTACCATGTGGTAACAGGCCGAAGCCATGCACCCCATCCTCGCCCGCTTCCTCACCGCAGACGCCGCCAGGGAAACGCTCCGCAAGGAGAAGGCGGGTGAACCGCTGACTCCGGAAGAGCAGCACTTCGTGACGGCCGCGGACGCCAACCCCAAGCAGAAGGCCATGCTGCTGGGCGTGAGCGGACGCGCGCTGTCCTCCGATGCCCAGGCCGCGCTGGTGCTGCTGGCCGCGCACGCCGCCGCCCGCGCGCTCACGCAGGACGAGTCCTTGTCCGCCGCGACGCAGAAGGCGCGTGACGCGCTGAAGGAGGAAGGCGCGAGCGACGAGGAGTCCGACGCCTTCCTCGCGTCCATCCTGCTGGAGGAGGCCTTCGGCTACGAGCAGGAGGTGGACAGCTTCGACGCGGACTACGTGAAGGAGTCGCTGGGGGAAGTGCCCGCCCTGGCCGCGCTGTCCAAGGAGTCCGTGGACGCGCTGTTCCTCGCGTTCGCCAAGGCCGCGCCCAACGACGCGGACCGCAAGGCGCGCGAGCACATGGCGCGCGCGCTGTTCGACATCGCGTGGTCGGAAGGGCCCACGTCCATCAACCCGGAGCACCTGGAGACGCTGCTCGACAACGAGGTCGTCCAGGAGTCCGACGAGGTGCAGGACGCGCGCGTGCGCGCCACCGTGTCGCTGCTCCAGACGCTGGCGCACCAGGGGCTCATCGGGCCCATGCGCCTCACCCGGCTGCGCGCGCAGCTGGGGGACGACGACGCCTGAAGCGCCGCCCTCCCCCTTCGCACCGGGATTCCTAGAAGCGTTCGATCTGGAAGTCGTCGTCGCCGCCGGCCGCTGGAGCGGGCGCGGCCACCGGGGCGGGCGTGGGCGGACGGGCCGCCACCTGCGGAGGCAGCGGCCGGCCCTGGACGACGCCGGGCGGCGGGGTGGCGGGACGCGGCGCCGCGACGCCGGGAGGAGGCGTCATGGGCCGGCCGGCCATGGGCGCTCCGGGACGCGGCGCCTGGGGCACCGGCGCGGGCGTGGGCGCCATCGGGGTGGGCGCGCCCTTCTGCGCGAAGGACTGCGAGCCCGGGATGGGCCGCTCCTCGCCGGCCTTGGCGTCGAAGGCGTCCCACTTCGAGTCGGACGTGCCGCTGATGCCGGAGAAGCGCAGCGCGAAGTCGTCCGGGTTGCTGGCCTGGCGGTGGGCCTCGTCGTAGGTGACCAGGCCGTTGCGCACCAGGCTCATCAGCGACTGGTCGAACGTCTGCATCCCGTAGGAGTCCGTGCCCTGCGAGATGGCGTCGTGGATCTCCTTCGTGCGGTCCTTGTCTTCAATCAGCTCACGCACGCGCGCGGTGACGCGCAGCACCTCCACCGCGGCCACGCGGCCCTTGCCGTCCGCGCGCGGCACCAGACGCTGACTCACGACGCCGCGCAGCACGCTGGAGAGCTGCAGGCGCACCTGCTTCTGCTGGTGCGGGGGGAACGCGGACACGATGCGGTTGATGGTCTCCGTGGCGTCCAGCGTGTGCAGCGTGGACATCACCAGGTGGCCCGTCTCCGCGGCGTGGAGCGCCGTTTCGATGGTCTCGTGGTCGCGCATTTCGCCCACCAGGATGACGTCCGGATCCTGGCGCAGCGCGGACTTCAGGGCCTGCGAGAAGCTCATCGTGTCCACACCCACTTCGCGCTGGTTCACGATGGAGCGCTTGTCGCGGATGAGGAACTCGATGGGGTCCTCGATGGTCATGATGTGGTTGGTTTCGTTGGAGTTGATGTAGTCGATCATCGCCGCCAACGTGGTGGACTTGCCGGAGCCCGTGGTGCCCGTCACCAGCACCAGGCCGCGCTCCTCGCCACACACCTTCTCCAGCACCGTGGGCAACAGCAGGTCCTTCATCGTCATCACCTTGAAGGGGATGACGCGGAGCACGGCGCCCACCGTGCCGCGCTGCTGGAAGACGTTCACGCGGAAGCGGCCCAGGCCCGGCACGCCGTAGGCCAGGTCCACCTCGTTGCTGACCTTGAACTTCTCCTTCTGGAACTCGTTCATGATGCCGAACGCCATGCGCGCCACCTCTTCGGGGGGCAGGCGGCGGCCGTCCTTGAGCGGAACCAGCGAACCGTCCACGCGGAACATGGGCGGCAGACCCGCCTTCAGGTGGATGTCGGAGGCTCCGCCGCGCAGGGCGATCTGCAGGATTTCGTTGAGTTCCATGAGGGTGTCCGGATGGTAGCAGAACGCCCGCGCGCGTCGCGACGCCCACCCGCTTGCCCGCAAAGCACGACGGCGGAGGCTTCCCGAAGGAAACCCCCGCCGACGAACGGCCGGACAGCTGGCCGACAAGCGTGATTAGCGCTTGGAGAACTGGAACCGACGACGGGCGCCGGGCTGGCCGTACTTCTTGCGCTCGACCGCGCGGGCATCGCGGGTGAGGAAGCCGGCCTTCTTCAGCGCCGGACGGAACTCCGGGTTGAAGGCGCACAGCGCGCGCGCGATGCCGTGACGGATGGCACCGGCCTGGCCGGAGAGGCCGCCGCCGCGCACGTTGACCGTGACGTCGAGCTTGCCCTTCTGCTCCAGGATCTCCAGCGGCTGGTTGAGCACCATCTTCGACGTCTCACGGCCGAAGTACTCGTTGATGTCGCGGCCGTTGATGACGACAGCGCCGTTGCCAGGACGCACCCAGACGCGAGCGGTGGCCTCCTTGCGGCGGCCCGTGGCGTAGAAACCGAGTTCAGGATTGATCGCCATGGTTGTTCTTACGCCTCGACCTTGAACGCCACCGGCTTCTGCGCGGTGTGCGGATGGGTGTCACCAGCATACACCTTGAGCTTCGTCATCATCTGACGGCCCAGGGCATTGCGGGGCAGCATGCGGCGCACGGCGTTGAGGATGATGTCCTCGGGGTGACGCTGGCGCAGCTTCTGGAGGTTGGTGATCTTCAGGGCACCCGGGAAACCGGCGTACGGGTGACGGTAGTACTGCTTGTCCGTCTCCTTCGTACCCGTCACCTTCACCTTCTCGGCGTTGATGACGATGACGTGGTCACCCGTGTCGATGGACGGGGTGTACGTCGGCTTGTGCTTGCCCTTCAGGAGGGTGGCGATCTGACTGGCGGCGCGACCAAGCACCTTGTCGGACACGTCGATGACGTGCCACTGGCGCTTGATGTCCCCAGCCTTGGCGCTGTAGGTCTTCTGCGACATTTCGTGCACTCCAGACTTCGGCGCGACGCCCAGGTGCATGCCAGGGGTCGCGTGCTCGTGCGAACCAACCGCGGGTCCTCCGCCTAAACTCCGACAGAAGCCCGGAAAGGCTGACCCTCCTAGTAGGACGGCGGGATCAAGTCAAGGTTGGGCGTACGGGGGACCCCTCAGGGCGCCCGGCCAGGGGGGCCCGGGCCCGGTCCCCCGGCGGCGGGCTTCTTGAAGCGCTCCTTCAGGTTCGCGAAGAAGTTCTTCTCCTTCTCGTCCGGCGGCCCCTGACGCGGCGCGTCCATATCCACGACTTCAAAGGCGTCCGGGGGCAGGTCCTCCAGGAAGCGGGAGGGCGTGCGGGGGACTTCCTTGCCGCGCTTCACGCGCACGGTGGAGCGGGTGAGGTAGAGCAGCTCCTTGGCGCGGGTGATGCCCACGTAGCAGAGGCGGCGCTCCTCCTCGAGGTTCTGGGCCTCGCCCTGCATGCCGCCGTGGGGCATCAGGTCCTCCTCCATGCCGATGAAGAAGACGAGCCGGTACTCCAGGCCCTTGGAGGCGTGCAGGGACATCAGCGTCACGCGCTTGTTCTGCCCCGGGACGTCCTCCTCCTCCTGGCGCGTGTCCAGGCTGAGGCGGTTCAGGTACGTGAGGAGGCTGGCCTTGGGGCCCTCGCGCTTCTCGAACTTCTCCAGGGACGCGAGCACCCCATCCACGCCCTTGAGCTTCTTGTCCGCGGCGGTGCCGGAGACGGCCTTGGCGCGGGTGGCCTCCCGGAAGCCGATCTCCTCCAGCAGCTTGTGCGTGGCCTCCGACAGGCGGGGCGTCTGGGCGAAGGCCTCGCGGTAGCGCTCCACCATCTCCACGAACTCCAGCACCTTGCCGCCCGCGCCCGCGGGCAGGTCGTCATAGGTGTCCGCGCGGCGCATCACCGTCCAGAGCGTCACGCCCTCCGCGCGCGAGTGCGCGTGCAGCCGCTCCATGGTGACGTCGCCAATGCCGCGCGAGGGCACGTTGACGATGCGCATGAGGGAGATTTCGTCCAGCTTGTTCGCCAGGACCTTGAAGTACGCGATGACGTCCTTCACCTCGCTGCGGTCGAAGAACTCGCTGCCACCCACCACTTCGTAGGCGATGTTCTTCTCGCGCAGCATCTCCTCCACCGGATGGGCCTGGCCGTTGGTGCGGTAGAGCACCGCGATGTCGTCCGCGGGGACGCCCAGTGAGATGTGCTTCTGGATTTCGTGCGCGATGAAGCGGGCCTCCTCTTCATCATTGGGGCACGCCACCACCTTCACCAGTGGGCCGCCCTTGCGGTCGGTCCACATGCGCTTGTCCTTGCGCTCCGGGTTCTTGGCGATGACGGCGTTGGCCGCGTCCAGCACGCGCTGGGAGGAGCGGTAGTTCTGCTCCAGCCGCACCTCCTTGCCGCCCGGGAAGTGCCGGTCGAAGTCCAGGATGTTGCGCACCTCCGCGCCGCGCCAGGAGTAGATGCACTGGTCGTCATCCCCCACCGCGCACACGTTGCGCGACTCGCCCGCGAGCAGCTTGAGCAGGTCCAGCTGGGCGTGGTTGGTGTCCTGGAACTCGTCCACCAGGAGGTACTGGAAGCGGGCCGTGTACTTGCGGTGCAGGTCCGGGTGCTCGCGCAACAGGCGCGCGGGCAGCACCAGCAGGTCGTCGAAGTCCACCGAGCCCTGCGCCTTGAGCGCGAGCTGGTAGTCCGCGAAGACCATGGAGGTGATGAGGTCGTAGTCGTCCCCCATCCCCTCCGGCTTGGGCTGGGGCGTCTCGCCGGAGTTCTTCGCCTTGGAGATGAGGGTGAGGACCTTGCGCGCGTCAAAGGCGCGGTCGTCGATGCGCTTCTCGCGCATGGCGCGGCGGATGATGGAGAGCTGGTCGCCCATGTCCGCGATGGCGAACTTCCGGGGCCAGCCCAGCCGGTGGATGTCCTCGCGCAGCACCTCCGCGCCGAACGCGTGGAAGGTGCACACCAGCACGCCCTGGGCGCGCGGCCCGGCCATGTGGATGAGGCGTTCCTTCATCTCCGTGGCGGCCTTGTTGGTGAAGGTCACCGCCAGGATGTTGCGGGCCATGATGTGGTTCGGCCGCTCGTTGAGCAGGTGGACGATGCGGTGGGTGATGACCCGCGTCTTCCCGCTGCCAGCGCCTGCCAGCACGAGCAGGGGGCCCTGGAGCGTCACCACGGCCTCGCGCTGAGGAGGATTGAGCTTCGAAAGGTCCATTGCGCGCGGGCCAGGGATACCCTTTGATTCGTTCGTGCGCGACTATTTCCTCCGGCTGGCCATCGCATCGTTCGCGCTCGGCGTGGGCGGCGGATGCCTTGACGACGAACGCACGACATCTCCCGCCCCGCGCGACGTGGTGACGACCGCCGCACCGTGCGTGTACTTCAAGGACCTGGCGCCGTTCCTGCCGGAGTCGCTGGAGGGCTTCACGGTGGGTGCCACCGCGGGCTCCACCGGGAAGTACGGCGAGGTGTCCGTGTCGGAGGCGGAGCGCACCTACACCCGGAGCGAAGGCCGCGAGGTGAAGGTGCGCATCGTGGACACCACGATGGGGTTGAAGCTGGGGCAGGCCATCCGCGAGGCGGCGCAGAAGGCACGCGGGCGGGCAGCCAGCGACCCCACGGCGCCCATCCAGTGGAAGGAGGCCGTGGGCTTCGTGCGCTATGACGCGGACGAGGCCGTCGCGGAGGCGAACCTCCTGGTGGGTGACCGGTTCGTGGTGGCTGTCACCAGCCGCGGCTTCCCCAGCACCGTGGAGGTGCGGCGGGTGGCGCGAGGCATCGACCTGGCCGGGTTGGCCCGGCTGCAGTGATTCAGGACTTCAAGGAGCGTTTGTGGCGGTGAAGGAGAAGGGGTCGCGGCCCCAGACGACCCAGGAGTTGATGGAGCAGGAGAAGGCGGCGCGCCTGGGCGTGTCGTCCCTGGGCAAGCGCGAGTTCATGGACCAGTTCCAGAAGCTGTCCAAGAGCTACGCGGTGGACCCGGGCAACCCCGGCTCCTATGCGTGCGAGGGCTGCCAGCGCTGCGCCAACTGCATGTTCTGCAAGGACTGCGACAGCTGCCACCAGTGCACGCACTGCACGCGGTGCGAGCTGTGCACCAACTGCTCGCACTGCGTGGAGTGCAAGAACTGCCACGCGTGCGCCTACTGCGTGCAGAGCGAGAACTGCTCCAGCAGCGCGTACGTGGTGATGAGCAAGAACCTGCAGGACTGCAACTACTGCTTCGGCTGCGTGGGGCTGTCCAAGAAGGACTTCCACATCCTCAACGTGGGCTTTTCCCGCACCGAGTACTTCAAGGTCGTGGGCCGGCTGCGCAAGGAGCTGGGCATCCCGTAGCAGGCTCCGGCCCCCTGCCCCGCCGCGCCCGGACCTAGAGGGCGCGCACGTAGAGGGCCTTGAGGTACTCCGTCTCCGCGAGGCCCGCGAGCACCGGGTGGTCCAGCCCGGCGCCCCGCCGCTCCAGAATCTGCACCGGGCGCTTCGCGTCCGCGGCGGCGTCCAGGACCATGGACTCGAAGCCCTGCCGGTCCAGCTTCCCGGAGCACGAGCACGTCACCAGCAGGCCGTCCGGCTTGAGGCAGCGCAGGGCGCGCAGGTTGAGCTCGTGGTAGGCGCGCAGCGCGGTGGCCAGGCCCTCGCGGCGCTTGGCCAGCCCGGGCGGGTCCAGGACGATGGTGTCGAAGCGGCGGCCCTCCTGGTCGAAGCGGCGCAGCACGTCGAACGCGTTGCCGTTCTCCACCTTCACGTTGGCGCGGCCGTTGGCCTCCGCGTTCGTCTGGATGCGCGAAGCGGCCTTCGCGTCCTGCTCCACCGCGAGCACCGACGTGCAGTGCTTCGCGAGCGCGAGCGCGAAGCCGCCGTGGTAGCTGAAGCAGTCCAGCGCTTCGCCCCGGCCCAGCTCGCCCGCGCGCAGGTGGTTGTCCACCTGGTCCAGGAACGCGCCCGTCTTCATGTCGCCCAGGAGGTCCACTTCGAAGCGGTTGTCGCCCTCGTGGTAGGTGAAGCGCGCGGCGCCCTCGCCGTGCAACAGGCGCACCTCGCGGGGCAGGCTCTCGAAGTCGCGGCCGGAGGCGTCGTCGCGGCACACCACGTGGCTCGCGCCCGTCCTCTCCACCAAGGCGCGCGCGAGCATCTCCTTGCGCGCGTCCATGCCCTCCGACAGCGTCTGCACCGTGAGGCCCTGGCCGTAGCGGTCCACGAAGAAGCCGGGGAGCAGGTCCGCCTCGCCGTGCACCAGGCGCAGGCCGTCCCGTCCCGGCAGCACGGCGCGGCGGGCGAGCGCGGCCTCCAGGCGGCGGATGAAGAAGGCGTCGTCCACCTTCTCCTCATTCGGCCCCTTGCGCGTGAGCAGCCGCAGGGCGAGCGGGGAGCGGCGGGCGTAGAGCGCCTGGCCAATGGGGTTGCCCTGCGGATCCACCACGGCCACCACCGTGCCCGGCGTGTCGGTGGCGGGAGCGTCGGTGAGCTCCGTGCGGTACACCCAGGGGGTGCCGCGACGCAGCGTCTTGGCGCCCTTCAAGCTGACGCGGGCGGTGGGAAGGGAAGGCATGTGGGGGCTCACTCCAGGCCGCGCGCGGCCAGTTCCTCGTCGTCTTCCCCGCGCAGATGCCCGATTTCATGCAGCAGTGTCACGCGAATCTGTTCGCGCAGCTCTTCGGGGGTGCGCACCGCGCGGGCCAGGTTGCGCCGGTAGAGGGCCACCGAGCGGCAGGGCGTCTCCGAGCCGTCGCAGGGCTCCTGGAGGGACGGCCCCCGGAACAGCCCCAGGATGGTGGGCGACAGGGGCGGCTGGTTGGCGAGCAGGTCGTCCTCGGAGGGAATCTCCTCCGTGGCCACCGGCACGCCCTCCAGGTCGCGGCGCATGTCCGCGGGCAGGTCCGCCAGCGCGCGCGTCACCTGGGCCTTGAACTCGTCCGGCGACGGCAGGGGCGGCGGGGGGAAGTCCTTGGGCTCCAGCGCGCGGGCCTTCTGGAAGTGGTCCTCCGCCCTGGCCCACTGGCCCTCGCGCTCCAGGAGCAGGCCCAGGTGCTGGTGCGCGTGCGCCGCGCGGTCCTTGTCCTTCAGGAGCGACACGAAGGCGGCCTTCGCCTCGCGGAAGCGGCACAGCTCGAAGAGGGCCAGGGCCTTCTCGTACTTTGCCTCGGCGTTGCCCGGCTCGCGGGCGAGCACGATGGCGGCGCGGTCCAGCGCCTGGTCCGCCTGCCCCAGGTCGTTGAAGGCCATGGCGGCCACCAGCGCCAGCGACGGCACGAGCTCCGGGGGCGTGGAGGGCTGGGACAGGCCTCGCTCGGCGTAGAGGGCGCCCAGTTCGTCCCGCTCGCGCGTGGAGGGCAGCTGCACCGCGTACAGGTGCGCGGCGCCCAGGAGCGCGTCCGCGTCCCCCGGGTCGATGGCCAGCGCGCGCGCGTAGGCGAGCTGCGCCTCCGGCTCGCGGTTGAGCGCGGCCAGCGCGGCGCCCCGTTCCGCGTGGGCGGCGGCGAGGTCCGGCTCCAGCGCGGCGGCCTGCGCGGCGCAGGAGAGCGCCTCCGCGTAGTGGCCGGCGTCGTAGTAGTCGCGGGCCGCGTCCAGGGGGGCTCCGCCCTTCGCGTCGCACACCGCCAGCGGGTGCACCTCCGCCACCGCGTCGTCCGGGAGCGTCTCCGGAGTTTTCAGGGAGGCGTGGGGGCCCGCGTCCAGGGGGCCTTCCGCGAGCGCTCCCGCGTCCGTGCCCGCGTCAGCCGCCACGGCGGACGTGGCCGTGCCCGCATCCGTGCCCGCGTCGGCGTCCGCCGGAGGGGGTCGTTTGCAGGAAGCGAGCAGGAGGAGACAGACAGCGAGCAGACCGCGCCGCGACATGGGCAGGGAGGCTATGGCATCCGCCCCATGCACAGGAAGCGGGGACGTGCCTGCCCGCCTGAGGGGTCCCATCCCCTCCCCGGCTGCACTACCCTCCGGCCTCCCATGAGAGAACTCATCCTGGCCTCCACCTCCAGCGCGCGACGGGTCCTGATGGACGGGCTGGGCGTGCCCTACCGCACCGAAGCCCCCAACGTGGACGAGCAAGTCCCCGCCGACCTGCCCGCTGACGAGGCCGTGCGGATGCTCGCGGTACGCAAGGCCCGCGCGGTGCAGGAGCGCCACCCGGAGGCCTGGGTGCTGGGCGCGGATCAGCTGGTGGAGGTGGGCCGCGACGTGCTGGGCAAGCCCCAGGACCGGGACGCGGCCCGCGCGCAGCTGACGCGCCTGCTGGGGAACACCCACGTCATCCACACCGCCGTGTGCCTGCTGGGGCCGGGCGGCCACCACTCGGAGACGCTGGAGGACACGCGCCTCACGTTCTTCCCCGTCCCGGCGGAGGAGCTGGAGCGCTACCTGGACACCGGCGAGTGGGAGGGCTGCGCGGGCAGCTACCGCGTGGAGGGCCGCGGGCAGGCGCTGCTCCAGAAGCTGGAGGGTGACCGCACCAACGTGCAGGGGCTGCCCATGCTGTCGGTGGTGCGGCTCTTGCGGCAGGCGGGCTTCGACCTCTTCGCCCGCCCCTAGCTCCCGCGAAGGCCCGGCGCTTCAGCGCGCGCCGGACAGCTCCGCGAGGATCTCCTGGTGCGCGGCCCGCGCCTTGTCGGCCTGGTCCGCCTTGAAGCTCGCCGCGGCCACCACCGGATGGCCGCCCCCGCCGTAGCGGCCGGCGATGGCGGACAGGTCGTGCTTGCGCGTCTCCGGCTTCCACGGGTTGGAGCCCAGCGAGACCTTGGCGCGCGACGCGCCCTTCCCCACCCACAGCGTGTAGCGCGCGTCCGGATAGAGCGCGTACGCGATGAACTTGTTGAGGCTGTCCACGCCCTCGTCCACCAGGTCGAAGGAGACAACGCCGTTCTCGTACCGGGCCTTCTCGCGCACGAGGTCGATGTTGCGCTGATGCCGGAAGAGCAGCGGCTCCAGCGGGGCGGCGATGAGGGGCGACGCGGCGATGTCCGCCAGCGATTCCGTCTGCATGCGCCGGATGACCTCCGGGATGAGCGTGTCGTCCTTCGTCGCCTCCAGCACCGTCATGATGCGCAGCGCGGGCTCCTCCAGCGCCACCGCCATCTGGGGGCTGGGGAACTGCGCGCCGTCGATGATCTCCGCCCAGTACAGCAGGTCCTTCAGCGGGGACGCGTCCCAGCCGAAGCGCTCGCGCGCCACGTCCGCCAGGTACAGCGTGCAGCTCTTGCGGTGCGGGTCGTGGAACTTCTTGCCGCTGGTGTCGCGCTGGAAGTGGGGCTCGTCGCCGGGCTGCTGGAAGGCGGAGGCGTGGTGGTCGAACCACCAGGTGAGCCGCGCGTCCTGGCTGTAGCGGAAGTCGACGATGACGTTCTCGTCACCGGTGAAGACGGCCGGGTCGATGCCCTCCGCCCCCGGCTTGTGGGCCAGCCCCCGGTAGGTGAACGTCGCGTCCGCGCGCACGCGCTCCCGGTAGAAGCGGGTGAAGACCGCGGCGCTGGCCGCGCCGTCGAAACAATTGTCGTGGAAGAGGACCTGGACTCGCATGGGCGCCCGCCCTCTACCCCAAAGCCCCGCCGCGTCCCAACCGCACCGTGGTCGCCTGCCCGCAGGGGCTGTGGCCAGGGGGTGACACCCGACCCAGCCCTGTCGTCGCACGACCTCAGGCAGGTGCGAGCCATTGAACGATGCGTGGAAATCACCGCACGGAGTGAACGAAAAACTCGACAGAACGAGGAACGACCCTGAAGGGCTGAAAAAAGGAAGGCCTGCTCGCCCCTCGGAAACCCGCTAGCGACAAGGAAAACCCCTGGATTCAGGGACCTGACGGGGAGGCTGAGCCCTGGCACCTCGCCTGCATGGTGTCAGACCGACGAGGTACTCACCCGCGTGTCGGCAGTGGCGGGAGGAACCATGGCGAAGCGGACCGCAGGCAAGACGAAGGGTGGCACGGTGCGGCGGCAGGGTCGGCGGGTGATGCCCGCGCTGCGTCGCACGGCGAAGCGCGCTCGGGTGGCGGCCCAGAAGGCCCAGCTCACCTTGGGCGAGGTCATCGCGGCGGCGTTCGACACGGCGGGCGGAGAGATGAGCGGCGTGCTGGAGCTCGTCACGTCCCCGCAGATGACCCGCGCGCTGGGCCGCCGCATCGTCGTCGTGGGCTGAAAAGAGCCCGCGTCCAAGGCCCGCGAAGCCCAGGCCGTGCTCCATCTCCAGGGAGCGCGCGGGCGCGGAGCCGTCGCGACACGGCTGTCAGTCTTCCTCCACCAGGTGCCGCGTTTCGCGTGAGCGCGGGTGGAGCCCTTCTCCCCTCCCTTTTCGTCCTGGAACCTGGATCCACTGGACCGGGTAATGGATCCACTCGGGGTTCATCCGGACCCTGGACTGCCCGCGTTCGTCACTTCGCGCCGGGTGGGCGGCGCGCTTCGCACTGAAACACGACGGCCCGTGTTCCCTCGCGAAACGGGGAACACGGGCCGGGAAGCCCCGGAGTCCGGGGCTTGGGAGGCGTGTGGCTAGCGGGGCTGCCAGCGCGGGCGGTGGTCGTCACCCTCGCTCGTCAGCACCGTGTACGTGGTCTTCGGGTGGACGATGGCCGTGCCGGTCGCGGCGCCCGTGGCCGGGTCGATGGCCTGCACCCGGAGCTCGCCGCCCAGGATGTAGGCCAGGAGGCGGCCGTCCGGGGAGAACGACGGCAGCGTGGCGTTCTCCGCGAAGAGCACCGGCTCGCCCAGCTTCCCGCCCGAGGCGTCCACGCCCTGCACGTAGATGTCGTTACCCCGGTCGGTGCCGCACAGCTCCGCGCCAACGTTGCCGCACAGCGTGGCCGCGTTACCGATGAGCAGGAAGTTCGCGCGCACGTACGCCACCCATTTGCCGTCCGGCGACCAGTTCGGGTTCGCGATGTACGAATCCACCGAGCCGCCCTCCACGGCCCGGGTCGAGGTGCCCGCGAGCAGCTTCGGGTCGCCGCCGCCGGTCACCGGCAGCGAGTACAGCTTGAGCACCGGGGTGGCCTCCGCGCCGAAGTTCACGGTGGTGCCTTCCGGGTTGGCCAGGAAGAGCAGCTGCGAGGTGGTGCGGTTGTAGTGCGGCTGCTCGCCCGAGTCGGGAGAGCCCTGCAACGGAGTGGGCATGCCGCTGCCCGTGGAGATGGAGATGCCGGTGTTCGCCGCGCTGTACGCGAAGCTCGTGCCGTCGGGCGCCCAGTCCGGGAAGGTGCCGTTGCCGGTGGCCTGCGCGGGCGTGCCGCCCGTCGCCGCGATGGTGGAGATGCCCGTGCTGCCGCGCACCCAGGCGATGAGGTTGCCCGGCTCCCACTCCATGTAGCGGATGCGCGCACCGCCGGCGGCCGTGCCCGTGGTCAGCACGGTGGGCGCGTCGGCCGTGAGCGGCACGGGGCGCACCGCGAGCTCACCCGCGGCGCCGGTGACGTCCCCCTGCACGAAGGCCACCTGGGCGCCGTCCGGGCCGAAGCGCGGGTAGGCGCTGGCGACGCCGTCGGCGCTGAGCGACGTCATCCCCGGCACGTCGTATTCCGCGACCAGCGCGCGCGTGCCACCGTCGTTGCCCGTCACGGCGATGAGGAGCGACTGGCAGGTGGCGGCCTCGCAGCGCAGGCCCGCCATGCAGTCCGTGGACGCGGTGCACGCTTCGCCCTTGGCCACGTTCATGCCCGCGTCAGTGCCGGCGTCCACTTCCGTCCCGGCGTCCTCGGTGCCCGCGTCGACCTCCGTGCCCGCGTCGACCTCGGCGCCCGCGTCGACCTCCGTGCCGGCGTCCTCTTCCGTGCCGGCGTCCTCTTCCGGCGGGAGCACGAGGTTCTGAAGCTCGCACTTGTTGTCCGCGTTGCAGATCCACTCCTGGCCCGCCGGGGCGGCGCCCTTGTCACGGCAGTCGAACTGATCGACGCACTCGTCGCCACAGCCCGTGCCCAGCACCGTCAGCGCCCCGAACAACGCCCCCAACACCACACGCTTGGTCATTTCCACGCCTCCCACAATCACGATGGATCCAAAGTCAGGGGGCGCGTCTTAGCTTCGCGTTCGTGGGTGCCGGGACGCCTTGAAGGGCACGCCATCCAGGGCTGTCGGTGATTGAACGGGTCTGCGAAGAAGGGTGCTCAATGATCGACACGCATTGCCATCTGGACGCCTCGCGCTTCGACCCGGACCGCGACAGCGTTGTCACGCGCGCCTGGGCCGCGGGCCTGCACGGCATCCTCATCCCCGCGGTGGGCCCGGACACGTGGGAGCCATTGCTCGCGCTGCCACGCAAGGACGCGCGCATCCAGGTGGGGCTGGGCATCCATCCCCAGTTCCTGCCGGACCTGCCGCCGGAGGACGACGGCGCGCACCTGGAGCGGCTGGACGCGCTGCTGTCACAGGGCGGCGCGGTGGCGGTGGGCGAGTGCGGCCTGGACGGCCCGTCCCTCCCCGGCGCCCCGCTGGAGCGGCAGCTGGCGGTGCTGCGCGGCCACCTGGCCCTGGCGCGCAAGCACGGGCTGCCGGTGCTGATGCACTGCCACCGGCTGCACCCGGCGCTGATGGAGTTCCTGAAGACGGAAGCCTGGCCGGAGGCCGGCATCCTGATGCACAGCTACAGCGGCGGCGCGGAGCTGGCGCGCTTCTACATCCAGAAGGGCTGTCACTTCTCCTTCGCGGGCCCGGTGACGTGGGCGGAGGCGCGCAAGCCGCTGGATGCCCTGCGCGTGATTCCGGCGGACCGGCTGGTGGCGGAGACGGACTCGCCGGACCAGGCGCCCACGCCCTTCCGGGGGCAGCGCTCCGAACCCGGCTACCTGCCCCACATCCTCGCGGGCATGGCGCAGGTGCTGGGGGAGCCGGTGGAGGCGCTCGCCCAGCGGACGACCGAGAACGCCCGGCGCCTGTTCCGGGAAGCTTTCCCCTCCCCTTCGCGGTAGGCGAGCGTCGCGTGATAGAGGAGCCCTTCATGAACCCGCAGCC
>NZ_RAVY01000143.1:0-25782 GCF_003611625.1 Corallococcus sp. CA054B | reverse complement strand
ATCCCCAAGCCCACCGCGAAGCCCCTGCCCCCGGCCGTGGCGTCCATGCGCGAGCGCATCATCAAGGCCGCCGTGGCGTGCGACTACGCGGGGCTCCAGAAGCTGGGCGACGAGAAGGGCCAGAGCGTGCGCTTCTCCTACGACCCGGACCAGGACATGGCCACCACCTGGCGCATCCAGGAGGAGTGGAAGGACAGCCCGCAGCCGGTGCTGGCGCGGCTGGTCCACGTCCTCAACCTCCCCTTCTACCAGGAGGGCAACCTCTACTGGTGGCCCACCGCCTTCCGTGAAGGCGCCACCGAGGCGGACTTCGCCCTGCTCAAGGGCATCTATCCGGACGAGATGATCACCGACATGCGCCAGCAGAAGAGCTACATCGGCATGCGCGTGGGCATCTCCGCGGACGGCGACTGGCAGGCCGCCATCCAGGGCGACTGAGTTGCCCGCGGGTCAGTCGCCGGTGACGAAGCGCGCGACGGCCTCCTGGACCTCCTCGTCGCCCATCATCCCCACGTGGTCCGCCTGCGTCTCCAGCCGGTCCACGTGGATGGGCGGCGGTGGCAGCGCCCGCGCCGTCAGGACCGAACCGTCACCGTCCGCGAGCACCGGATCCTCGAACGTGGGCTTCCCGTCGATGATCCGGAACGACTTGATCAACGGATGCCCCACGCCCACCACCGCCAGCGTGCGGAAGGGCGGCGGCGGTCCGTCGTTCTCGGAGAGGGCCCGCGCCAGCTCCGAGCGCGCCGCCAGCATGCGCTCCAGCCACTGGCGATACGCGGGCAGCTTCCGCACCGCCGGGTCCTGGAACACGCCCCACCCGCCGTCGACCCACGCGTCCGGCCGGTAGGCATCGAACGACACCGGCTGGCCGCTCGCGTCCACGAAGAAGTCGCTCTCCGCCGGCAGCAGCTGGAACGCGGACGCGAAGGTGAAGAGCGCCTCCGGTGACAGGAGCGCCCGGTTGCGCCCCACCGGCGTGCCCAGGGTGAAGTCGTCGAACATGCCCGGCGCGCCCCGGAACGGCGTGCCCAGGAACACCACGCGCTTCACGTGCCGGGCGCCCGCCCACGTGGGCTCGCCCGTGTCGTCGCCAGCGCCGTAGCGCAGGCAGTGCAGCGTGACGAGCCCGCCCATGCTGTGCGCCACCAGGTTCACCTTCACCCGGCCGCCCCGCGCCTCCGCGAGCGAATCCAGCAGCGCGCACAGCCGCTTCGCCGTCACGCGGTTGTCCTGCCGCCAGTCGTAGTCGAAGACGACGAAGCCCGGCAGCCGCTCGCGCCCGAACTCCAGGAAGCTTTTGTAGATGTCGTAGCGCGCCACCCACGGCAGCACCGTGAAGCGCGTCATCGGTCCGTCCGCCTCCAGCGGCCCGAAGCCCGGCGACTCCCGCTGCCCGGGAAACGGCAGCGCCAGCGAACGCTCGCCGCGCGTCAGCAGGTCGCCCACGGACACCCAGGCCCGCTCGCGCTCGCCCTCCGCCGTCGCGAGGAACGACCCGCGATACCCATGGATGAAGACCGTCACCTCCTCACCCGTGGGTGGAGGCAACGCGACGCGGGAGGCCGTACAGGCGCTCAGCAACAACGAGACCGCGACCGGCGGGAAGAGGCGCATGCGCCGCAACGTCGGCCACGAGCTCGTTCCACGCAAGGCCCGGGAATCAAGACCCCAGGCGGGTCAGGACTGCCCTCCTGTAAAAGTATGGATTCACAGCAACCCGGCTTGCGTACTCCGGCCAGTCCCGTGCAAAAGGCAGCGCGCACACCCGGTCCGGGTCAAGGGAGTTCGAGCCATGGATGAAGTCGTCGTTCAATTGAAGTCACTTGCCCTGACCGAAGCGCTCCCGCTGCTGATCAAGGTCATTGGGGCGCTGTTCATCTGGTTCATCGGGCGGACGATCATCGCCGGCTTCCGCAAGGTGCTGGACATGGGCCTGCAGCGGCGGCAGCTGGACGCCACGCTGATCCGCTACGTCGGTTCGCTGTTCACCGGCACGCTCACGTTGATGCTGATCGTCGGCATCCTGGGGCTGATGGGCGTGGAGACCACGTCCTTCGCCGCGTTGATCGCCGCCGCGGGTATCGCCATCGGCGCGGCCTGGTCCGGGCTGCTGGCCAACTTCGCCGCGGGCATCTTCCTGCTGGTGCTGCGCCCCTTCCGCGTGGGCGAGGAGATCGAAGCCGGCGGAGTCGTGGGCATCGTCCAGGAGATCGGCCTGTTCGTCACCACGCTCGACACGTCGGACAACGTGCGGATCGCCGTGGGCAACAACCAGATGTTCAGCGACAACATCATCAACTACAGCCACCACCCGCACCGCAAGATGACGGTCAAGGTGCCGCTGCTGCACGGCGTGGACGTGCGGGTGCTTCAGCAGGCCCTGGTGGACCGCATGGCCACGGTGAAGGGCGTCCAGGAGAAGCCCGTGCCGCAGGTGGAGATCGCGGAGTTCACGCTCCAGGGCCCCATCCTGGCGGTGTGCATCTTCTGCAAGCCCACCGAGTACAACGACACGCAGGCCAACGTGGGGGATGCCATCGCGGAGACCCTCCTGGCCGTGGGCTACACCGTGCCCACGCCTGCCGTGCTGGCCGCGCCGCCACCGCCGCTGGCGAAGGTGGGCTGAAACGCAGTCGTTGACCGGTGGCGGGCAGCCAACCCCAGGGCTGCTCCCCCTCCATGCGGGGGACGCCCCCGCGAACAGGTTCCCCTCTGAGCGACACCGTGAGCTCTTCCGGTGATGAGTTCGGGGATCCCTTTCTTCCCATAAATACCCGGATTTACTCAGACTTCCGGCTGGGCGCCCCCATGACAGCCTGGCTGCCCACGGAATAGCGTGGTCAGTGTGGATTTGGCCCGCCCTCTGCTTCTCGCGAGAGAGCAGCGCAGGGCGGCAATCCAGAATCAGCAGCAGGTCTGATTTCTCGCGAAGGCCACTCCCCCAAGTGGCGCTCGCGATGGCGTCCCCGAGCGCGGAGTACATGAGATGAGCCAGGAGCTGTCGAAGCGGATCGCGAATCTCTCACCGGAGAAGCGCGCGGAGCTGCTCAAGAAGATGGCCGCGCAGAAGGCCATCGCCGGCAACTCCGTCCAGGGCCTCATCCCGGTGCAGGACCGTACGCGCCCGCTGCCCCTGTCCTTCGCCCAGCAGCGCCTCTGGTTCATTGATCAGCTGCAGCCCGGCACGTCCCTCTACAACGTGCCCATGGCGGTGCGCCTGGAGGGTGCACTCGACGTGGCCGTGCTGGAGCGCGCGCTGCGCGAAGTGGTGCGCCGTCACGAAGTGCTGCGCACCATCTTCCGCGAGGACGAATCCGGCCCCGTGCAGGTGGTGTCTCCGGAGCCGGCGCTCACGCTGGAGCAGCACGACCTCACGGGCTCGCCGCCGGAGAAGGCATGGCAACTGGCCCGTGAAGCCGCGGCCCGGCC
Organism: Corallococcus sp. CA054B; assembly: GCF_003611625.1. NCBI lineage: Bacteria > Pseudomonadati > Myxococcota > Myxococcia > Myxococcales > Myxococcaceae > Corallococcus > Corallococcus sp. CA054B. Next base: position 22,350 of record NZ_RAVY01000143.1, on the reverse strand, counting down.
CTTCCACCTGGACAAGGGACCGCTGCTGCGCACGCTGCTGCTGACGTCCGCGCCGAACGAGCACCTGCTCGTGGTGGTGGTGCACCACATCGTCTCCGACGGCTGGTCCATGACGCTGCTGGTGCGCGAGGTGGCGCTGCTCTACGGAGCCTTCGCGCGAGGACAGGCCGTGCCGCTGCCGCCGCCAGGCATCCAGTACGCGGACTTCGGTGTCTGGCAGCGCGAGTGGATGCAGGGTCCCCGGCTGGAGAAGCACCTCGGTTACTGGAAGCGCCAGCTGGCAGGAGTGCCCTCCGCGCTGGAGCTGCCCACCGACTTCTCCCGCCCCGCGGCCCGAAGTGGCCGGGGCGCCCGGCATGAGCTCCTGCTGCCGCGCGGGCTGACGGACGCGCTGAAGGCCCTGGCGCAGCAGGAGGGCGCCTCCCTCTACATGGTGCTGCTGACGGGCTGGCAGGTGCTGCTGTCGCGCTACGCGGGGCAGGAGGACGTGACGGTGGGCTCGCCGGTGGCGGGCCGCACGCGCGGCGAGGTGGAGGGCCTCATTGGCCTGTTCGTCAACACAGTGGTGCTGCGCACGCAGGTGGAGCCCTCCGCGTCCTTCCGCGCGCTGCTGCACCAGGTGCGCGAGACGGTGCTCGCGGCCCATGAGCACCAGGAGTTCCCCTTCGAGCGGATGGTGGAGGAGCTGCGCCCGGAGCGCACCCAGGGGCGCACGCCGTTCTTCCAGGTGATGCTCACGCTCCAGGCCTCCTTCCGCGGCGCGGCGTCCGTGGAGGGCGTGAAGCTGGAGGCCCTGGAGCTGGACACGTTCACGTCGAAGTTCGACCTGATCCTCCAGGTGCTGGAGACGGAAGCGGGCCTCAAGGGCTTCCTCGAGTACGACACCGACCTCTTCACCGCGCCCACGATGGCGCGCATGGCGGAGCACCTGCGCGTGCTGCTGGAGGGCGCCGTGCGCCGTCCGCACGAGGCCGTCTCCCGCCTGCCGCTGCTCACCGACGCCGAGCGCCACGAGGTGCTCCTCGCCTGGCAGCCGCCCCGCCCCGCCCCGCTGCCGTGGAGCTCGCAGCACGGCGCCTTCGAAGCCCAGGTGGACCTCACGCCGGACGCGGTCGCCGTCACCTTCGGGGACCAGTCGCTCACGTACGCACAGCTGGAGGCCCGCGCGTCGCGGCTGGCGCGGCACCTGCGCCGGCTGGGCGTGGGCACGGAAGTGCGGGTGGGCCTGTGCGTGGAGCGCTCGCTCGACATGCTGGTGGCGGTGCTCGCCGTGCTGAAGGCCGGGGGCACCTACGTGCCGTTAGACCCGGCGTTCCCCACGGACCGCCTGGCGTACATGGTGGAAGCGAGCGGGATGCCGGTGCTGGTATCGCAGCGCTCGCTGGAGTCCCTCCTGCCGCCGCACTCGGCGCGCGTGGTGCTGCTGGACGGAGACGCGGAGGCCATCGCGGCGGAGGACGGCTCGCCGCTGCGCGACGCGGTGCCGCCGGAGGCCGTGGCGTACGTGCTCTTCACCTCCGGCAGCACCGGCCGTCCCAAGGGCGTGCAGGTGCCGCACGGCGCGGTGGCGCGCTTCCTGGCGGCGCTGCGCGGGACGACCGGCATGTCCTCGAAGGACGTGCTGGTGGCCGTCACCACGCTGTCGTTCGACATCGCGGTGCTGGAGCTGTTCCTGCCGCTGTCGGTGGGCGGCCAGGTCGTCATCGCGTCGCGGGACATCGCCGTGGACGGTTCGCGGCTCGCGGCCCTGCTCCAGCGGTGCGGGGCGACGGTGCTCCAGGCCACGCCCAGCACCTGGCGGCTGCTCCTGGAGACGGACTGGAAGGGCCCGGAGCTGACGGCGCTCACCGGCGGCGAGGCCCTGCCGCGCGAGCTGGCCGAGTCGCTGCTCCAGCGCTGCCGCGTGCTGTGGAACGTGTATGGCCCCACGGAGACGACGGTGTGGTCCACCGCGCACGCGGTGGCCTCGGGCACGGGCAGCGTGCCGATTGGCCATCCCATCTCCGGCACGCGGGTGTACGTGCTGGACAGCGGGATGAACCCGGTGCCGCGCGGCGTGCCGGGCGAGCTGTTCATCGGCGGCGAGGGCGTCACCCGGGGCTACCTCCACCGGCCGGACCTCACCGCGGACCGCTTCCTCCCGGACGCGTACGGCGGCGTGCCGGGCCTGCGCGTGTACCGCACGGGCGACCGCGTGCGGTGGGCCGCCCACGGCGTGCTGGAGTACCTCAACCGCGTCGACAACCAGGTGAAGCTGCGCGGCTACCGCATCGAGCTGGGAGAGATTGAAGCGGTGCTGAGCCAGGCCCCGGGCGTGCGCGACGCCGCCGTGGTGGTGCGCGGCAGCGGGGCCGACGCACGGCTCGTGGGCTACGTGGTGGCGCGTCCCGGACAGACGCTGGAGTCCCAGGCCCTGCGCGCGCTCATGAAGGAGCGACTGCCCGAGTACATGGTGCCGTCCGCGCTGGTCGTGCTGGACGCGATGCCCCTGACGCCCAACGGCAAGGTGGACCGCAAGGCGCTGCCGGCGCCGGACGTGTCCACGGAAGCCGTGCGCGAGTTCGTCGCGCCGCGCACGCCGATGGAGGCCCAGGTCGCGGAGCTCTACGCGTCGCTCCTCCAGGTGCAGCGGGTGGGCGCCACCGACAGCTTCTTCGAGCTGGGAGGGCACTCGCTGCTGGCCACGCGGCTGACGTCGCGGTTGCGCACGGCGTACCAGGTGGACCTGCCCCTGCAAGCGTTGTTCGAGTCCCCCACCGTGGCGGACCTGGCGGCGCGCATCGCGGCCTCGGCGAAGGATCCGCGCTTCGCGGCCCCGCCCCCGGTGGTGCCGGTGCCGCGCACCCAGAAGCTGCCCGCGTCCTTCGCGCAGCAGCGCCTCTGGGTGCTGGAGCAGCTCGATCCGGGCTTGGCCGCGTACAACATGCCGTTCTCGCTGCGGCTGACCGGAGCGTTGAACCTGGAGGCCCTGCGCCGCGCCCTGGAGCTGGTGGTGCACCGGCATGAGGCGCTGCGCACCACCTTGCGGCAGGACAGCGGCGCGCCCGTGCAGGTCATCGCACCGCCCGAGCCGCTGGTGCTGCCGGTGGTGGACCTGCGCGCCCTTTCGCCGGAGCTGCGCGACGCGGAGGTGAAGCGCCGCTCGGAGCTGGAGGTGCGGCTCCCGTTCAACCTGGAGGCGGGACCGTTGCTGCGCGTGTCGGCGCTGGTGCTGGATGCGCAGGAGCACCTGGTGCTGCTGACCCTCCACCACGCCGTCTTCGACGGCTGGTCCATGAGCATCCTGATGCGGGAGCTGTCGGAGTCCTACCGGGCCCTGGTGGCGGGGACGCAGCCCGTCCTGCCCGCGCTGCCCTTCCAGTACGCGGACTTCGCGGTGTGGCAGCGCCAATGGATGTCGGGCGCGGAGAAGGAGCGGCAGCTCGACTGGTGGCGCCAGCAGCTCGAGGGGATGCCGTCCGTGCTGGAGCTGCCCACCGACCGTCCGCGCGGCCTCCGCGAGGCGCATCCCGGCGCGCTGATGCAGGTCGCGTTCCCCCTGGAGCTGACGCGGGCCGTGGAGGCCCTCTGTGTGCGCGAGGGCCTCACGCCCTTCATGCTCCTGCTCGGCGCGCTCCAGGTGTTGATTGGCCGCTACTCCGGTCAGGACGACGTGAGCATCGGTTCGTCCGTGGCGGGCCGGAACGACGCGCAGCTGGAGGGACTGCTCGGGTTCTTCATCAACACGCTCGTGCTGCGCACCCGGATGGGCGGAGAGCCCACCGTGCGGCAGCTGCTGGGCCGCGTGCGCACCACCACGCTGGGGGTGCTCGCGAACCAGTACGTGCCGTTCGAGGAGCTCCAGCCGATGCGCGACCTGCGCGGGGCGCCGTTGTTCAACGTGCTGTTCCTCATGCAGAACATCCCGGAGGTGGACCTCTCGCTCGCGGGCGTGAAGGTGCGGGTCGAGGAGCGCATGGGCGCCTCCGCGAAGTTCGATCTCACGCTGTCGCTCGCGCGGGGCGACGAGGGCTTCACGGGAGAGCTGGAGTACGACACCGACCTCTTCGACAGGTCGACCGTCGAGCGGATGATGCGGCACCTGCGGCTGCTCGTGGAGGGGTTCGTCGCGCATCCGGATCAGCGCGTGTCGTCGCTACAGCTGCTCGCGGGGGAGGAGCGGCAGCAGGTGCTGGTGGAGTGGAATGCCACGCGCGCGCCGTTCCCCGAAGCGTGCATGCACTCGCTCTTCGAGGCGCAGGTGCGTCGCGCTCCGGAGTCGGTGGCCGCGGTCTTCGAAGGGACGCACCTGACGTATGCGCAGCTGGACGCGCGCGCCAATCAGCTTGCCCATGCGCTTCGCCGTCGCGGCGTGGGGCCCGAAGTCCGCGTCGCCCTCAGCGTCGAGCGCTCCCTCGACGTCGTCATCGGCCTTCTTGGCATCCTGAAGGCCGGTGGTGCCTGGGTGCCCGTCGATCCGCTCCTGCCCCGCGAGCGCCTGGCCTTCATGCTGGAGGACAGCGCGGCCCAGGTGCTCGTCACCCAGCAGCCCCTGGTGGACCGCTTCCCCGAAGCGCTGCATGCCCGAGCGCTCTGCGTGGACACGGAGCGCGAGTCGCTGGCGCAGGAGCCGACGGATGCGCCCGTGACGGGCGTGACGCCGGCGAACATGGCGTACCTGCTCTACACGTCCGGCAGCACGGGTACGCCCAAGGGCACGGCGGTGGAGCACCGCAGCGTCGCCAACCTCGTCACCCATGAAGCGGTGGCCTACGGCATTGGCCCCGGCAGCCGCGTGTTGCAGTTCGCCAGCCTCAGCTTCGACCTCTCCGTGGAGGAGATTTTCACCACCCTCTGCAACGGCGCCACGCTGGTGCTCGCGCCGCTGGAGAAGCTGATGCCGGGCGCGCCGCTGCCCGTGCTGCTGCGTGAGCAGGAGTTGAGCGTCGTCAGCCTCACCCCCGCGGCGCTGGCGGCCACGTCCTCCGAGGGGCTGCCCAAGGTGCGCACCGTCATCTCCGGCGGTGAAGCCCTGCCCGCGGACGTCGTCGCGCGCTGGGCCCCGGGACGGCGGCTCCTCAACACCTACGGCCCGACAGAAGCCACCGTCATCGCCACCTTCGGTGAGGTGGTGGCGGATGGGAACGTGCCCTCCATCGGCAAGCCGCTGGCGAACGTGCGCCTCTACGTATTGGACGCGCACGGGCAGCCCGTACCCGTGGGCGTGCGCGGTGAGTTGCACATCGGCGGCGTCGGCGTGGCGCGTGGGTACGCAGGACGGCCCGGCCTCACCGCCGAGCGCTTCGTGCCGGATGACTTCTCCGGTGAGGAGGGGGCTCGCCTCTACCGCACGGGCGATGTGGTGCGCTGGCGCGCGGATGGCCAACTGGACTTCGTTGGCCGCATCGACGCCCAGGTGAAGGTGCGTGGCTTCCGCATCGAGTTGGGTGAAGTCGAGAATGCCCTGCGCGCCGCCCCCGCGGTGAAGGACGCTGTCGTGCTCGCCCGCGAGGATTCCCCGGGCGACAAGCGGCTGGTGGCCTATGTCGTCGGTGACGCCCTCGACGTCACGGCCCTCCGCGCGCACCTCAAGCAGCACCTGCCTGAGTACATGGTGCCCGCTGCCTTCGTCCCCATGGACGCGCTGCCGCTGACGTCCAACGGCAAGGTGGACCGCAAGGCCCTGCCCATCCCGGACGCGAGCGTGCTCCGGGCCTCACACGCCTACGAGGCTCCCGCGACGCCACTGGAGGAGCAGCTCGCGGCCCTGTGGAGCGAAGTGCTGCGCGTCCCCACCGTGGGCCGCACGGACAACTTCTTCGAGCTGGGGGGCCACTCGCTGCTCGCCACTCAGCTGGTGGCCCGTGTGCGTGCGGCACTGGACGTGGAGTTGCCCCTCCGCGCCCTCTTCGAAGCCCCCACCATCGCCGCGCTCGCAGGGAAGTTGCAGCGGACCGCTACCGGTACGCGCCTGCCGCCTCTGACTCGCACGCGCACCGAGGGCCCGCAGCCGCTTTCGTTCGCCCAACAGCGCCTCTGGTTCCTTGACCAACTTGCGCCGGATGACGCGTCCTACAACCTCCCCGTCGCGCTGCGCCTCCTGGGCCGCCTCGACGTGGAGTCCCTGCGTCGTGCCTTCGAGGCGCTGGTGGCACGGCATGAAGCCCTGCGCACCACCTTCTTCGAAGATCAGGGCCAGCCCTTCCAGCGCATCCACGCCCCGGCGACCTGGGCGCTCCCCGTGGAGGACCTGTCCGGTCTGGAGGAGTCCGCGCGCGAGGCGGAGACCCTACGGCTTGCCACCCGTGAGGCCCGGCAGCCCTTCCACCTCGTCCATGGGCCCCTGCTACGCACGGCGCTCTTGAGGTTGGAGGAAGAGACACACGTCCTCCTCGTGACGATGCACCACATCGTCTCCGACGGCTGGTCCATGGGTGTCCTCGTGAAGGAATTGGCCACGAGCTACGCCGCCTTCTCCGCGGGCCGTGAGCCTTCGCTCGCGCCACTGCCGGTGCAGTACGCGGACTTCGCCCTCTGGCAGCGCCAGTGGCTCCAGGGTGAGACGCTGGAGTCGCAGCTCGGATACTGGAAGCAGCAGCTGGCCGGTGCCCCTGCCGCGCTGGAGCTGCCCACGGACCGTCCTCGGCCAGCCGTGCAGTCGCGGCGCGGCGCCACGGTGCCCGTGCACTTCCCCTCGGAGCTGACGGACTCACTGCGCAGCCTCGCTCAGCGGGAGGGCGCGACGCCCTTCATGCTGCTGCTCTCTGCATTCCAGCTGCTGCTGTCGCGCTACTCCGGCCAGGACGACATCAGCGTCGGCTCCCCCATCGCCGGCCGTACCCACGCAGAGGCCGAAGGCCTCATCGGCTTCTTCGTCAACACGCTGGTGTTGCGTGCCCACGTGCGCCCGGAGGACTCCTTCCGGCAGCTGCTGGCCCAGGTGAAGGCCACCACGCTCGCGGCCTACGAGCACCAGCACGTCCCCTTCGAGAAGCTGGTGGAGGTCCTCCAGCCCTCGCGCGACTTGAGCCGCAGCCCTCTCTTCCAGGTGATGCTCGTCCTGCAGAACGCACCCGCCGAAGCGCTGCGCGTGCCGGGCATGGCCTTCCAGCCCATTCCCCTGGAGGGCAACTCCTCCCGCTTCGACCTGGCCCTCACCCTCTTCGAGGTGCCCCAGGGCCTCACCGGCTTCCTCGAGTACAGCTCCGACCTCTTCGACGCCGCCACCGTCCAGCGCCTCATGGGCCACTTCGGCGTCCTCCTCTCCGCCCTCGCGGCCCAGCCGGACGCTCGCGTGTCCACGCTGGAGGTGATGACCGCGGAGGAGCGGAAGCAGCTCCTCATCGAGTGGAACGAGACGGACGCCACCTTCCCGCGCGACACCTGCATCCACCAGGTCGTCGCCGAGCACGCTCGCCGGTCGCCTGACGCGGTCGCCGTGCGCATGGGGGAGCGAAGCGTCACCTACTCTGCCCTCAACGCCTGGGCTCACGGGATTGCCGTCGAGTTGCACGCGGCCGGTGTCACTCGGGGCAGCCGCGTCGCTGTCCTCGCGGAGCGCTCCCCGGAGTTGGTGGCGGGCTTGCTGGGCGCCCTCAAGGTGGGCGCCGCCTACGTCCCCGTCTCTCCCGGTGTCCCGCCGGAACGCCTGGCATTCATGCTGGAGGACTGCGGAGCCTCGGTCCTCCTCACCCAGCAGCACCTGCGGGACTCGCTGCCCTCCCTCTCTTCTCGCGTCCTCTCGTTGGAGATGGAAACGGGTGCAACGCAGCAACCGCTGTCGGTGACGCCCGTGGGCCCGGAGGACCTAGCCTACGTCATCTACACCTCCGGCAGCACCGGCCGTCCCAAGGGCGTCGCCGTCCACCACCGCGCGTTGATGAACCTCGTCTCCTGGCACCAGCGCACCTATTCGCTGACGCCCCAGGACTCCACCGCCCTCACCGCGGGCGTCGCCTTCGACGCTTCCACCTGGGAGGTGTGGCCTTCGCTTGCTTCCGGCGCCAGCCTCGTCATCCCGCCCGACGCCGTGCGCGCGGAGCCTTCCCAGCTGCTTCAGTGGCTGGCCCGTGAAGCCATCACCACCTGCTTCATGCCGACGCCCCTGGCCGAGGCCGTGCTGCGTGAAGAGTGGCCTCGCCCCATGGCCCTGCGTGCCCTGCTGACGGGCGGAGACGCCCTGCACCATGGCCCGCCGCCTTCAGTGCCCGCCACCCTCTTCAACCACTACGGCCCCACTGAGAGCACCGTCGTCGCCACCTTCACCTCCGTCGCGCGCGACGACGGCACGCGGCCTCCCATTGGCCGCCCCATCGCCAACACCCGCACCTACGTCCTCGATGCCCGGTTGCAGCCGGTGCCCGTGGGGGTCCCCGGTGAGCTCTTCCTCGCGAGTGAAGGCCTGGCCTGGGGCTACCTGGGCCGACCCGCGCTGAGTGCCGAGCGCTTCATCCCGCACCCCTTCTCCTCCTCGCCGGGTGCCCGCCTCTACCGTACCGGTGACGTCGTGCGCTGGAGGGCAGACGGCCAGCTGGACTACCTCCAGCGGCTCGACTTCCAGGTGAAGGTGCGTGGCTTCCGCATCGAGCTGGGTGAAATCGAGGCCTCGCTCCTCGCCCATGCTTCCGTCCATGAAGCCGTCGTCCTCGCCCGTGAGGACGTCCCAGGTGACAAGCGCCTCGTCGCCTACGTCGTGGGTGAAGCCCTCGACGTCACGGCCCTGCGCGCCCACCTCAAGCAGCACCTGCCCGAGTACATGGTGCCCGCCGCCTTCGTCCCGCTGGCGGCACTCCCACTGACGTCCAACGGGAAGGTGGACCGCAAGGCCCTTCCCGTCCCGGAGTCCTCGCCTGTCGCGGACTTCGTAGGCCCGCGCAATCCCACCGAGGAGAAGCTCGCGGATGTCTTCGCCCAGGTCCTGCGCGTGGAGCGCGTGGGCGTCCACGACGACTTCTTCTCTCTCGGGGGCCACTCGCTGCTGGCCACCCAGCTCGTCTCTCGTATCCGCGCGGCCTTCGATGCGGAGCTGCCTCTGCGCTCCCTCTTCGAAGCCCCCACCGTCGCCGCCCTCGCTGAGCGTCTGCGCACCGCGACGTCCGGCCCGCGACTGCCACCGCTCACCCGCGTCGCGCACGAGGGGCCGCCGCCGCTCTCCTTCGCGCAGCAGCGGCTGTGGCTGTTGGATCAGCTCCAGCCGGGCAGCGCCGCGTACAACATCCCCGCGGCCCTCCGGCTGACGGGCCAGGTGGACATCGAAGCCCTGCGCCGCGCCTTCGAGGCCCTCGTTTCCCGGCACGAGACGCTGCGCACCACGCTCGTCCAGCACCAGGGCCAGCCCGCGCAGCGCATCCACGCGCCCGGAACGTGGACGCTGCCGCTGCTCGACGTGTCCTCACTGCCTGAGGCCCAGCGGGAAGAAGAAGCGCGCCGCCTCGCGAACCTGGAGGCCCGGCGTCCCTTCGACCTGGAGGCGGGTCCGCTCCTGCGCACGTCCCTGGTGCGCCTGGGTGAAGCGGAGCACCTGCTGCTGGTGACGATGCACCACATCGTCTCCGACGGTTGGTCCATGGGCGTCCTCGTCCGTGAGCTCACCGCGCTCTACGCGGCGTTCCACGCGGATCAGGTGCCGACCCTCGCGCCGCTGCCCGTGCAGTACGCGGACTTCTCTGTCTGGCAGCAGGTGTGGCTCCAGGGCGAAACGCTGGAGACCCAGCTCGCCTACTGGAGGGAGAAGCTCGCGGGTGCGCCCGCCGCGCTGGACCTGCCCACGGACCGTCCGCGTCCGCCCGTGCAGTCGCACCGTGGCGCCACGGTGGACGTGCGCCTGCCGCCAGTGGTCTCACAAGCCCTCAAGGCCCTGGCCCAGCGCGAGGGCGCGACGCCATTCATGCTGCTGCTCGCCGCCTGGCAGTTGCTGCTGTCCCGCTACTCTGGCCAGGACGACATCAGCGTGGGTTCGCCCATCGCGGGCCGCACGCAGGCGGAGACCGAAGGCCTCATCGGCTTCTTCATCAACACCCTGGTCCTGCGCGCGCGCGTGGAGCCCCGGGCGACGTTCCGCGAACTGCTGGCCCAGGTGCGGGGCACGACGCTCGCGGCCTACGAGCATCAGCACGTGCCGTTCGAGAAGCTGGTGGAGGTCCTCCAGCCCGTGCGCGACCTGAGCCGCAGCGCGCTCTTCCAGGCGATGTTCTCCCTGCAGAACGCGCCCATGGAAGCGCTGCGCGTGCCGGGTTTGTCGTTCGAGCAACTCCCGCTCGAATCGAACTCCGCGAAGTTCGACCTGACGTTGACGATGCAGGACTCGCCCCAGGGCTTCATCGGCGTCCTGGAGTACAGCAGCGATCTCTTCGATGTTTCGACGGTCCAGCGAATGGTGGGCCACCTGGGCGTGCTGCTGGAGGCCATCGCCACGCAGCCGGACTCGACGCTCGCGAGCCTGCCGCTGCTCACCGCTCCGGAGCGGCAGCGGCTCCTCGTGGACTGGAATGGCCCCGGCGCCGAGTTCCCTCGCGACCTCTGCCTCCATGAGGCTTTCGCTGCCCAGGCCCGTCTCACCCCGGAGGCCCTGGCCGTCATCTGCCGTGAGGAGCAGCTCACCTTCCGTGAGCTGGACACGCGCGCAAACCAACTGGCCCACCGGCTGGTGAAGCTGGGCGTCGGCCCTGACGTGCGCGTCGTGCTGTGCGTGGAGCGCTCCGTGGAGGCCCTCGTCGGCATCCTCGGCGCCCTCAAGGCTGGTGGCGCCTACGTCCCCATCGACCCCAGCTACCCCCGCGAGTGGCTCGCTCACGTCCTCACCGACACGGGCGCTCCCGTCGTCCTCACCCAGCAGCGCCTGCGCGGCTCGCTGCCTCCGCACTCCGCGCACACCCTCAGCCTGGACTCCGACGCCGCGGACCTTGCTCTTGAGTCCCAGGGCGCTCCGGTGACGTCCGTCACGCCGGAGCACCTCGCCTACATCATCTACACCTCCGGCAGCACCGGCCGCCCCAAGGGCGTGATGATTCAGCACCGCTCCGTGCTCAACCTTCGCGTCGCGCTTGCCGCGACGGTGCACGCGGATGCCCAGCCGGCAGAGCGCGTCAGCGTCAACGCGCCGCTGTCCTTCGACGCCTCCGTCAAGCAGCTCATCCAGGTGCTCGACGGCCACACCCTCTGCATCATCCCCGACGAGGCCCGCGCCGACGTGGCCGAATTGGTGAATCGCATCGAGAAGGACTCACTGGACGTCCTCGACTGCTCTCCGGCCCACCTGCGCCTGCTGGTGGATGAAGGCCTGCTGGAGCGCAAGGCCATCCCCCGCCGCGTCCTCGTGGGCGGTGAAGCCGTGGACCCCGCCACCTGGCGCCACCTCGCCCAGGCCCCGCGCCCGCGCGTCTTCAACGTCTACGGCCCCACCGAGTGCACCGTCGACGCCACCGCTTGCGCCTTCGAGGCTTCCCCCTCTCCCACCATCGGCAGGCCCCTGCCCAATGTGCGCGTCTACGTGCTGGACCGCACGCTTCGCCCCGTGCCCATCGGCGTCGCCGGTGAGCTCTTCATTGGCGGTGAGGGCGTCGCGCGCGGCTACCTCAACCGTCCAGAGCTGACGGCGGACCGCTTCATCCCCGACGCCTTCTCCTCCACGCCCGGTGCACGCCTCTACCGCACCGGCGACGTGGTGCGCTGGCGCGCGGATGGGATGCTCGACTACCTGGGCCGTGCGGACTTCCAGGTGAAGGTGCGCGGCTTCCGCATCGAGCTGGGCGAAATCGAAGCCGCCCTCCTCAAGCATCCCCAGGTGCACGCCGCCGTGGTGCTGGCTCGCGAGGATGTGCCCGGCGACAAGCGGCTCGTCGCCTACGTGGTGCCTCCGGAAGGCACTCAGGCAGCCCCCACGCCTGAAGTCCTCAAGGACTGGCTCAAGCAGCTCCTGCCCGAGCACATGCGCCCCTCCGCGCTCCTCGTGCTGGAGGCATTGCCTCTCAACACCAACGGCAAGGTGGACCGCAAGGCCCTGCCCGCGCCCCAAGGCACCGCGCTCGCCTCCTCCTATGTCGCGCCGCGCACCCCTGCCGAAGAGCAGCTCGCGGCCCTCTTCACGCAGGTGCTGCACGTGGAGCGCGTGGGCATCCACGACGACTTCTTCGCCCTGGGCGGCCACTCCCTGCTGGCCACCCAGCTTGTCTCGCGCGTGCGCGCCACCTTCCGCAGGGAACTGCCACTGCGGGCCCTCTTCGAGGCACCCACTGTCGCTGCCCTCGCCCGACGCATCGACTCCGAGGGGACCCCCGCGCCGTCGGTTCCCCTTCGGAGGGCGGCGGCCCGCGGCGCCTCGGAGCTGCTGTCCTTCGCGCAGCAGCGGCTGTGGCTGCTGGATCAACTCCAGCCGGGGGATGCGTCCTACAATCTCCCCACCGCGCTCCAGCTCTCCGGGCACCTGGACGTGGAGGCCTTGCGCCGCGCCTTCGAATCGCTCGTCCAGCGTCATGAGGCCCTGCGCACCACCTTCCACGAACACCAGGGCCAACCCACCCAGCGCATCCATGCACCGGAGGGGTGGACACTGCCTCGGGTGGACCTCTCTTCGCTGCCGGAGGCCCAACGAAAGGAAGAATCCCGGCGGCTGGCCGACGCGGAAGCGCGACGTCCATTCGATCTCGCCAGGGGTCCGCTGCTGCGCAGCACGCTGGTGCGCCTGGAGGTGAATGAACACCTGCTGCTGGTGACGATGCACCACATCGTCTCCGACGGCTGGTCCATGGGCGTCCTCGTGCGCGAGATGGTGGCCTTCTACGAGTCCTTCACCATGGGAGGCACGCCGGCCCTCCCGCCGCTGCCCGTGCAGTACGCGGACTTCGCCACGTGGCAGCGCGACTGGCTCCAGGGTGAGGTGCTCGAAGCGCAACTGGGCTACTGGAAGCAGCAGCTGTCTGGAGCACCTTCCGCACTCGAGCTGCCCACGGACCGGCCGCGTCCGCCCGTGCAGTCCCACCGTGGAGCCACCGTGGAGGTGCGGATTCCCGCGCGGGTCTCTGACGCGCTCAAGGCCCTGGCCCAGCGTGAAGGCGCGACGCCCTTCATGACGCTGCTCGCGGCCTTCCAAGTGCTGCTGTCGCGCTACTCCGCGCAGGACGACATCAGCGTGGGTTCGCCCATCGCGGGCCGCACGCAGGCGGAGACCGAAGGCCTCATCGGCTTCTTCATCAATACCCTGGTCCTGCGCGCCAGGATGGATCCGCGCTCGACGTTCCGGGAGCTGCTCGCCCAGGTGCGCGGCACGACGCTCGCGGCGTACGACCACCAGCACCTGCCCTTCGAGAAGCTCGTCGAGGCCGTGCAGCCCGTGCGCGACCTGAGCCGCAGTCCGCTCTTCCAGGCCATGTTCGTCCTGCAGAACACGCCTGCCCGGGAGCTGCACCTGCCGGGCCTGTCGTTCCAGGCCGTGCCGCAAGAAGCCCACTCCGCGATGTTCGACCTCTCCCTCTCGCTGCAAGAGGTCCAGGGAGGGATGGTCGGCGCACTGGAGTACGCGACGGACCTGTTCGACGCGGCGACCGTGCAGCGCATGGCGGGCCATTTCGGCGTGCTGCTGGAGTCCATCGCCCAGAAGCCAGACACGAGGCTTGGCGACCTGCCGCTGCTCACCGACACGGAGCGCCAGCAACTCCTCGTCGAGTGGAATCCTCCTGCCGCGCAGGCGCCGCGTGAGTCCAGCATCTCCGCGATGGTGGAAGCCCAGGTGCGTCGCACGCCGGACGCACTGGCTGTCATCACGCCCGAGCGGCAGCTGACGTACCGGGAGCTGGACGCGAAGGCCAACCAGCTCGCGCACCGCCTGCGCGGCCTGGGCGTCGGGCCCGAAGTCCGTGTCGGCCTGTGCGTCGAGCGCACCGAGGACCTCGTCATCGGAGCCCTCGGCATCCTCAAGGCCGGTGGTGCCTACGTGCCGTTGGACCCCAGCTACCCGCGTGAGCGTCTGGGCTGGCTGCTCGAAGACGCCCAGGGTCCTGCCCTCGTGGCGCATTCGCACCTGCTCTCGGCGCTGCCTGAAACCAGCGCCACGCCGGTGTGCCTCGACTCGGATGCGGAGCTGACGAAGCAGCCCATCTCCGCGCCCGTGGCGGACATCCACGCCGGCCACCTCGCCTACCTCATCTACACCTCCGGCAGCACCGGCCGTCCCAAGGGCGTCGCCATCTCTCACGGCAACGCGGTGGCGTTCCTCCACTGGGCGCTCGCCACGTTCTCTGCCGAGGAGCTGAAGGGCACCCTCGCCGCGACGAGCCTTAACTTCGACCTCTCCGTCTTCGAGCTCTTCGCGCCATTGAGCAGTGGCGGTGCGGTGGTGGTGGCTCGCAACGCCCTGCATCTGGCGGAGCTGCCGACGGCCTCCCACGTCACCCTCGTCAACACCGTGCCCTCCGCCATGGCGCAACTGCTGCGCCTGGGCGCGGTGCCTCCCTCGGTGCGAGTCATCAACCTCGCCGGTGAGGCCTTGCCCGAGACGCTCGCGAAGCAGGTCTACGCGGTCCCCACCGTCGAGAAGCTCTTCAACCTCTACGGGCCTTCCGAGGACACCACCTACTCCACCGCGTCCCTCGTCGGTCGTGACGAGGTGCCCCTCATCGGCCGCCCGCTGCCTGCGACGCGCGCCTACGTGCTGGACGCCTCGTTGCAGCCGGTGCCCGTGGGTGTCGCAGGTGAGCTGTACCTCGCGGGTGAAGGCCAGGCTCGCGGATACCTGCTGCGTCCGGAACTCACGGCGGAGCGCTTCGTGCCGGAGCCCTACGGGCCTCCCGGCGGCCGCATGTACCGCACGGGCGACCGCGTCCGTTACCGCGTGGACGGGCGCCTGGAGTACCTGGGCCGCATCGACTTCCAGGTGAAGGTGCGCGGCTTCCGCATTGAGCTGGGCGAAATCGAAGCGGCCCTTCGCCGTGCGCCGGGCCTCAAGGATGTCGTTGTCGTCGCCAAGGGCGAGGCCGCTGACAAGCGCCTCGTCGCCTACGTCACTCCCAAGGCCGAGGCCTCGCTGGAGGTGGAAGCCCTCAAGGCGCACCTGCGCGAGGGACTCCCTGAGTACATGGTGCCCGCCACCTTCGTGGTGCTGGACGCACTGCCCCTCAACTCCAACGGCAAGGTCGACCGCAAGGCCCTGCCGGAGCCGGAAGCACCTCAGTCCGGCAGCACCTACGAAGCACCTCGCACGGAGGTCGAAGCGAAGCTGGCCTCCATCTGGGCAGGGGTCCTCCATCTGCCCCAGGTGGGAGTGAAGGACTCCTTCTTCGAGCTGGGTGGCCACTCGCTGCTGGCCACGCAGGTGGTGTCCCGCGTGCGCGCCGAGTTCAACGTCGAACTCCCCCTGCGCGCGCTCTTCGAGTCCTCCACCGTGGAGGCACTCGCCGGGAGACTGCACGGGAGCGCGACCTCCCAGGCCCCGAAGCTCACCTGCGCCTCGCATGACGGCCCCCGGCCGTTGTCCTTCGCGCAGCAGCGGCTGTGGCTCCTGGATCAGCTCCAGCCTGGGGACGCGTCGTACAACCTCCCCACTGCGCTTCAGCTCTCCGGGCATCTGGACGTGGAGGCCCTGCGCCGCGCATTCGAGTCGCTTGTCCAGCGCCACGAAGCCCTGCGCACCACCTTCCACGCGCATCAGGACCAGCCCATCCAGACCATCCACGCCGCCAGCGGATGGACGCTGCCTCTCGTGGACCTCTCCACCCGGCCCGAGGCGCTACGGGAGGATGAAGCACGTCGGCTGGCCAACGAGGAAGCGCGACGGCCGTTCGATCTCGCCAGGGGACCGCTGCTGCGCAGCACGCTGGTGCGCCTGACCGAGGACTCCCACCTGCTGCTCGTGACGATGCACCACATCGTCTCCGACGGCTGGTCCATGGGTGTCCTCGTGCGCGAGATGGTGGCCTTCTACGAGTCCTTCTCCACGGGCGGTACACCGGCCTTCGCGTCCCTGCCGGTGCAGTACGCGGACTTCGCGGCATGGCAGCGCGACTGGCTCCAGGGGGAGGCGCTGGATGCGCAGCTCCACTTCTGGAAACAGCAACTGTCCGGAGCCCCGGCCGCGCTGGAGCTGCCCACGGACCGGCCGCGATCCCCCGTGCAGTCCCACCGTGGCGCCACCGTGGAGGTGCGGATTCCCGCGCGGGTCTCTGACGCGCTCAAGGCCCTGGCTCAGCGTGAAGGCGCGACGCCCTTCATGGCGCTGCTGGCGGCCTTCCAGGTGCTGCTGTCGCGCTACTCCGCGCAGGATGACATCAGCGTGGGCACGCCCATCGCCGGCCGCACGCAGGCGGAGACCGAAGGCCTCATCGGCTTCTTCATCAACACGCTCGTCCTGCGTGCCCAGCTGAATCCGCGCGCGACGTTCCGGGAGCTGCTGACCCAGGTGCGTGGCACGACCTTCGCGGCCTTCGAGCACCAGCACCTGCCGTTCGAGAAGCTCGTGGAAGCCGTGCAGCCCACGCGCGACCTGAGCCGCAGTCCGCTGTTCCAGGCCATGTTCGTCCTGCAGAACACGCCGAATGAGGCACTGCGCCTGCCGGGCCTGTCCTTCCAGGCACTGCCGCTGGAGACTCACTTCGCGAAGTTCGACCTTTCGCTGGGTCTGCGTGAAGGCCGGGATGGATTCGTCGGCACGCTGGAGTACGCGACGGACCTGTTCGACGCGGCAACCGTGCAGCGCATGGCCGGGCACTTCGGCGTCTTGCTGGAAGCCATCGCGAAGAAGCCGGACACGAGGATTGGCGACCTACCGCTGCTCACCGAATCCGAGCGTCGACAGATTCTCCTCGAGTGGAATCCTGAAGTGGCTCCGGCGACTCGTGAGTCCAGCATCCCCGCGATGGTGGAAGCCCAGGTGCGTCGCACGCCGGACGCACTGGCTGTCATCACGCCCGAGCGGCAGCTGACGTACCGAGAGTTGGACGCGAAGGCCAACCAGCTCGCGCACCGTCTGCGAGGCCTGGGCGTCGGGCCCGAGGTCCGCGTCGGCCTGTGCGTCGAACGCACCGAGGATCTCGTCATCGGTGCCCTCGGCATCCTTAAGGCCGGTGGTGCCTACGTGCCGTTGGACCCCAGCTACCCGCGTGAGCGTCTGGGCTGGCTGCTCGAAGACGCCCAGGGTCCTGCCCTCGTGGCGCATTCGCACCTGCTCTCGGCGCTGCCCGAGACCAGCGCCACGCCGGTGTGCTTGGACTCGGACGTGGAGCTGGCGAAGCAGCCCACCACCGCGCCCGTGGCGGACATCCACGCCGGCCACCTCGCCTACCTCATCTACACCTCCGGCAGCACCGGCCGTCCCAAGGGCGTCGCCATCTCTCACGGCAACGCGGTGGCGTTCCTCCACTGGGCGCTCGCCACTTTCTCTGCCGAGGAGCTGAAGGGTACCCTCGCCGCGACGAGCCTCAACTTCGACCTCTCCGTCTTCGAGCTCTTCGCTCCGCTCTCCAGTGGCGGTGCGGTGGTGGTGGCTCGCAACGCCTTGCACCTGGCGGAGCTGCCGACGGCCTCCCACGTCACCCTCGTCAACACCGTGCCCTCCGCCATGGCGCAGCTGCTGCGTCTGGGCGCGGTGCCGCCCTCCGTGCGCGTCATCAACCTCGCGGGCGAAGCCCTGCCGGAGACGCTCGCCAAGCAGGTCTACGCCGTCCCGACGGTGCAGAAGCTCTTCAACCTCTACGGCCCGTCCGAGGACACCACCTACTCCACCGCATCACTCGTCGGCCGTGACGAAGTGCCGCTCATCGGCCGGCCACTGCCCGCCACGCGCGCCTACGTGCTGGACGCTTCGTTGCAGCCGGTGCCGGTGGGCGTGGCCGGAGAGCTGTACCTCGCGGGTGAAGGCCAGGCTCGCGGCTACCTGCTGCGCCCGGAACTCACCGCGGAGCGCTTCGTGCCGGAGCCCTACGGGCCTCCCGGCGGCCGCATGTACCGCACGGGCGACCGCGTCCGTTACCGCGTGGACGGGCGCCTGGAGTACCTCGGCCGCATCGACTTCCAGGTGAAGGTGCGCGGCTTCCGCGTCGAGCTGGGTGAAATCGAAGCCGCCCTCCGCCGTGCGCCGGGTCTCAAGGACGCCGTCGTCGTCGCCAAGGGCGAGGCCGCTGACAAGCGCCTCGTCGCCTACGTCACCGCTCGCGACGGCCATTCGCTCGACTCCGAGGCACTCAAGGCCCACCTCCGGCAGCAGCTGCCGGAGTACATGATTCCCTCCGCCCTCCTCGTCCTTGACGCTCTGCCCCTCAATTCCAACGGCAAGGTCGACCGCAAGGCACTGCCCGAGCCGGGGAATCTCTCGCGCTCGTCCGACTTCATCGCGCCACGGACCGACACCGAGGAGCAGCTCGCCGCCCTCTTCGCCGAAGTGCTGCGCGTGGAGCGAGTGGGCATCCGGGACGACTTCTTCGCCCTCGGTGGCCACTCCCTGCTGGCCACCCAGCTCGTCTCGCGCGTGCGGGCGACGTTCGCGGTAGAGCTGCCGCTGCGGGCCCTCTTTGAAGCTCCCACCGTTGAAGGGCTCGCACCGAAGCTCGCGAGCGCCCGGTCCGCCTCGCTCGGCGCACCGCCGCTGCGGCCCTCGCCGCGTGAAGGCGCCATTCCGTTGTCCTTCGCCCAGCAGCGACTGTGGCTGTTGGATCAACTCCAACCGGGTGACATCTCGTACAACATCCCCACGGCCCTGCGGCTGACGGGCCCGGTGGACCTGGAGTCGCTGCGCCGCGCCTTCGAAGCACTGGTGGACCGCCACGAATCGCTGCGCACCACGCTCTCCGCCGAGCACGAAGAGCCGTCGCAATGCATCCAGCCTCCCTCCGGTTGGGAGCTGCCCCTCGTCGACCTGACGTCCCTCCCCGAGTCGCAGCGCGAGGAGGAGGCCCAGCGAGCGGCGGCCACGGAGGCCCTGCATCCCTTCCACCTCACCACGGGCCCGCTGCTGCGCAGCACCCTGGTGCGGCTGGGACAGGACTCGCACCTGTTGCTGGTGACGATGCACCACATCGTCTCCGACGGTTGGTCCATGGGGGTCCTGGTCCGGGAGGTGGCCGCCTTCTACGAAGCCTTCAGCACCGGCCGCGCTCCCGTCCTCTCGCCACTGCCCGTTCAGTACGCGGACTTCGCCGTGTGGCAGCGAGGCTGGCTCCAGGGGGAGGCCCTGGACGCGCAGCTGGGCTATTGGAAGCAGCAGCTCGCGGAGGCTCCTTCCGCGCTGGACCTGCCCACGGATCGTCCGCGTCCGCCCATGCAGTCCCGCCGGGGTGCCACGGTGGACGTGCGCGTCCCAGCGCAGGTCTCCCAGTCCCTCAAGGCCCTGGCCCAGCGCGAAGGCGCCACGCCCTTCATGGTGCTGCTGGCGGCCTGGCAGGTGCTGCTGTCCCGCTACTCCGGCCAGGACGACATCAGCGTGGGCACGCCCATCGCGGGCCGCACCCAGGCGGAGACCGAAGGACTCATCGGCTTCTTCGTCAACACGTTGGTGTTGCGCGCCCGGCTGCAGCCGCGAGATTCATTCCGCCAGCTGCTCTCCCAGATGAAGGCCACGACGCTCGCGGCCTACGAGCACCAGCACGTCCCATTCGAGAAGCTGGTGGAAGTCCTCCAGCCCGCGCGAGACCTGAGCCGCAGTGCGCTCTTCCAGGCGATGTTCACCCTGCAGAACACGCCCATGGAGACACTCCGGCTGCCTGGACTGTCCTTCCAGACCGTCCCGGTGGACACGCGGTCCTCCAAGTTCGATCTCACGCTCACCCTCAGCGACTCGCCGCAAGGCTTCATCGGAGTGCTGACGTACGCGACGGACCTCTTCGATGTCTCGACGGTCCAGCGCATGGTGGGCCACCTGGGCGTGCTACTGGAGGCCATCGCCACGCAGCCGGACTCGACGCTCGCGAGCCTGCCCCTGCTCACCGCTCCGGAGCGCCAGCGGCTCCTCGTGGACTGGAATGGCCCCAGCGCCGAGTTCCCTCGCGACCTCTGCCTCCATGAGGCCTTCAGCGCCCAGGCCCGTCTCACCCCGGAGGCCCTGGCCGTCATCTGCCGTGAGGAGCAGCTCACCTTCCGTGAGCTGGATACGCGCGCAAACCAACTGGCCCACCGGCTGGTGAAGCTGGGCGTCGGCCCCGACGTGCGCGTCGTGCTGTGCGTGGAGCGCTCCGTGGAGGCCCTCGTCGGCATCCTCGGCACCCTCAAGGCTGGTGGCGCCTACGTCCCCATCGACCCCAGCTACCCCCGCGAGTGGCTCGCCCACGTCCTCACCGACACGGGCGCTCCCGTCGTCCTCACCCAGCAGCGCCTGCGCGACTCGCTGCCCCCGCACTCCGCCCACACCCTCTGCCTGGACTCCGACGCCGCGGACCTTGCTCTTGAGTCCCAGGACGCTCCGGTGACGTCCGTCACGCCGGAGCACCTCGCCTACATCATCTACACCTCCGGCAGCACCGGCCGCCCCAAGGGCGTGATGATTCAGCACCGCTCCGTGCTCAATCTTCGCGCTGCCCTCGCTGCGACGGTGCACGCGGATGCCCAGCCGGCAGAGCGTGTCAGCGTCAACGCGCCGCTGTCCTTCGACGCCTCCGTCAAGCAGCTCATCCAGGTGCTCGACGGCCACACCCTCTGCATCGTCCCCGACGAGGCCCGCGCCGACGTGGCCGAATTGGTGAATCGCATCGAGAAGGACTCACTGGACGTCCTCGACTGCTCTCCGGCCCACCTGCGCCTGCTGGTGGATGAAGGCCTGCTGGAGCGCAAGGCCATCCCCCGCCGCGTCCTCGTCGGCGGTGAGGCCGTGGACCCCGCCACCTGGCGTCACCTCGCCCAGGCCCCGCGCCCACGCGTCTTCAACGTCTACGGCCCCACCGAGTGCACCGTCGACGCCACCGCTTGCGCCTTCGACGCTTCCCCCTCTCCCACCATCGGCAGGCCCCTGCCCAACGTCCGCGTCTACGTGCTCGACCGCACGCTGCGCCCCGTGCCCATTGGTGTCGCCGGTGAGCTCTTCATTGGCGGTGAGGGCGTCGCGCGCGGCTACCTCAACCGTCCGGAGCTGACGGCGGACCGCTTCATCCCCGACGCCTTCTCCTCCACGCCCGGTGCACGCCTCTACCGCACCGGCGACGTGGTGCGCTGGCGCGCGGATGGCATGCTCGACTACCTGGGCCGTGCGGACTTCCAGGTGAAGGTGCGCGGCTTCCGCATCGAGCTGGGCGAAATCGAAGCCGCCCTCCTCAAGCATCCCCAGGTGCACGCCGCCGTGGTGCTGGCTCGCGAGGATGTGCCCGGCGACAAGCGGCTCGTCGCCTACGTGGTGCCTCCGGAAGGCACTCAGGCCGCACCCACGCCTGAGGTCCTCAAGGACTGGCTCAAGCAGCTCCTGCCCGAGCACATGCGCCCCTCCGCGCTCCTCGTGCTGGAGGCATTGCCTCTCAACACCAACGGCAAGGTGGACCGAAAGGCCCTGCCCGCGCCCCAGAGCGGTGCGCTCGCCTCCACCTACGTCGCGCCGCACACTCCCACCGAGGAACGGCTCGCGTCCATCTGGGCAGCAGTCCTGCGCCTGCCCCAGGTGGGCGTGAAGGACTCCTTCTTCGAGCTGGGTGGCCACTCGCTACTGGCCACCCAGGTGGTGTCCCGCATTCGTTCGGCGTTCAGCGTGGAACTCCCTCTGCGCGCGCTCTTCGAGGCCCCTACCGTGGAGGCGCTCGCGGTTCGTCTCTCGGGGCTCACTCGCACGAACACCTCGCCGCTCACCCGCGTCTCGCATGACGGCCCGCTGCCGCTGTCCTTCGCTCAGCTGCGGCTGTGGCTCATTGATCAGCTCGAACCGGGCAGCCCGCTCTACAACGTGCCTGTCGCAGTCCGTATGGAGGGCCACCTGCGCACGGAGGTGCTGGAGCGTGCGCTTCAGGAAGTCGTGCGCCGACACGAAGCCCTGCGCACCACCTTCGCCCAGGTGGACGGAGAGCCGGTCCAACACATCCATCCCGACAGCCACCCGCCCCTGGCCCTCGTGGACCTCACGGACGTGCCAGAACCCCAGCGCGAGCCCGAGACGCGGGCCCGCGTGGAAGTGGAGATGCGCCGGCCCTTCGACTTGCGCACCGGGCCGCTCCTCCGCACGCTGCTCTTCAAACTCTCCGAGCGTGAGCACGTCCTCGTCGTCACGATGCATCACATCGTCTCTGACGGCTGGTCGCTGGGCGTGCTGGTGCGGGAAGTCTCGGCCCTCTACGCGGCCTTCTCCGCGGGACAGCCGTCGCCCCTGCCTGCGCTTCCCGTGCAGTACGCGGACTACGCGGACTGGCAGCGCCGCACGCTCTCGGGTGAGACGCTGCGGCAGGAAATGGCCTACTGGGAGAGGAAGCTCTCCGGCGCTCC